>JANTFQ010000118.1 GCA_024763405.1 Calditrichaceae bacterium | reverse complement strand
AAACCGGAAAGGCAAGTAAAACAAAAATAAATTTAATATAGGTCTGAAAAAATTTCTCAATACTAAAAGCCACTACTTTGCCGCGTTTTTGGCCAGGCAGTAAAAACACTTTGGTTATCTCGGCGTGACCACCCGGTACCATCAGTCGAAAGGCGAATCCGGCAAAAAAAGAGGGTAGTAAATCTTTATAACGGAAATGGGCAGAATGGCGTTCGATTAAGTATTTCCAACGTAAAAACTGGGTACTCAGATTAGCCAGTGCCAGCAAGAGAACCAGCAGCAGGGTTTCCCATTTAAAATGGAGCAAAGTCTGTAGCATCTCACGCCGGTCGACCCGCCACAAAATCCAGCCCAGCAGCAAAAACCCGATGCAGTATTTTATAATAAACAAGAATTTATTTTTTAGTGTTTCTTTCATTCCGACAATTATTCTTTTACAATAAACGTATTAAAATTCCAAAACACAAAGGACAAATATCAAACAATTCTCAAAAAAACAAATAACAAAACGACTGTACCCCCGCACCAAGACAGTATTCATTTGGATGCTTAAATTTGGAGCTTAATTGTCATTTGGCGGTTGTAATTTGTGAATTCCTACTTATCTCTATAAAAAGTTGGATAGCATTCCAATAGTATCCGATTAAATGGAGAAGTTTTTTCTATACCTAAGATTTTTACAAACTCTCCCCTGAGCCCCGACTCCACGGGACTCGCCCCCTCCCTTGAAGTGCGTCGCTAGCCACTGCCTACCCGCGTGACATCAAGGGAGGGGGATGGGGGTGGGTTCTGATTAAGTCCTGTTAATTAGCAATTCCTCTAATAATGTGGTATTGCAGGACTTTTAGGCATAGTTAAAATTTTAATCGGATACGAATGCTATCATTTTAAAAAGTAAACCTTACTTCTATTTATTGAATTTACGGTTTCCACTTATACAACTGCAAAGCGCCCAAAATGCTGAAAACAATCACGTAGGCCGGATAAAGGATCTGCATCAGCGGGAACCAGGGAATCAGCTCTTTACGGCGGAAAGTGAATGCCGCCTGTGTGAGCGCCCAGAATTCCACACCCATTTTCAGCGCCATTACGATTAGCCATAAAATCAGCGCCGACGGCTGCAGTAAAGGCAGAAAAATAAACAGTAGATAGGCCGCAAAAACAAGAACCGAAAAAAAGACCGTGGGCAGACTCTTTTTTAGGGTTTTACTGTTTTTACGAATCTGCTGATACAAGATTTCCTGTCCTGTTTCCGGTGGTAAGGCGTACACAAATGTACCCGGATGCGCGCAATAGTCAATTTTTCCCTGCCCGGTCCTGCGGAATTGCTCTGTTAAATGGACATCATCGCCGCTGCGGAATTTTTTTAAAGCCGCGTAGCCGCCGGCTTTTTCGTAGGCCGCTTTACGGTAGGCCAAATTCCGCCCAATGCTGGTGTGCGGAAATCCTAATTTGGCCGGCGCCGCCGTCGTAATCGCCGAGAAGAGATTATCGAAATTCAGAAAAGTTCCCCAAAATCCTTTCGCGGTTTTAAGCGGCGAATTGCCCAGCACCATCTGAACACCGTCTTCAAAATAACAGCTCATCGTGCGCAGCCAACCGGGCGGAACCACACAATCGGCGTCCGTTGTAAAAATCAATTCCCCCGTGGCAGCTCGCACCGCTTCCAAAAGCGCCTTTTTTTTTCCGCGCAGCTCTGTATTCTTATCCTTAAGCCGGATTAGTTTCCAGTTTGGAAATTTTTCCACATAGCCTTGAATCGTTTCAGCCGTGTTGTCTTTGGAAGCATCATCCACCAAAATAATTTCAAAACGATCTTCGGGATAATCCAGCCGGGTGAGCGACTCCAAAGTGGGCGTGATGCGCCTTGCTTCATTTCGCGCGGCAATAACGATGGAAATTGTCGGTTTTTTATCACCAGTTTTTATCCGCAGCCGGCGCAGCCCCCAAAGGATCAGCAGAATAACAGCGATGTAAAAAACGCTGAACAGTAAAAAGAGATCCTTCAGTATTTGTATTTGCATTCCATTTTCCCCGGCAGTAAAATCGAGAATGAATTTAGACTGTGCTGCTTTTAAATACAAGCGGACGGTTTACACAGAATAAAAATCCTTAGCGGAGTTACGATGACTGAGCAGTTTTATTATTGGGCCGGATTTCTTATCTATGCTTTTATTGTTATCGGAATCGGGATTTTCACCTGGATAAAAGAAAAACGTGGCGGCGCTGAAAACGACAATTGCGCCTACTGGGAAGCGAGCCGCAGCCTCTCTTTTGGTTCGGTGGGCCTTTCCATTTCCGCCAGTATGATGTCCATCAGCTGGTCCTGTGTGTACGGCGTGCAGCTTTTTTACTGGTACGGCTGGGGCGGCGCATGGCTGCTCATTATTCCCTGGCTGATTACCATGGCCGGATTCTTTTTGGCCGCTTCCAGATTCCGCAGTTTAAATGTTTTTTCGCAGCCGCATTTATTGGAAAAACGCTTCGGTGTACGTACGCGCCAAATGCTGGCACCGGCTTTGATTATTGTATTCATCACCTGGACCGGGGCCGAAATTTATGCCGCCGGCCAGATTATTTCCCCTTTTCTGGGAATTTCGTTAAACTGGACGCTTTTTCTTATATCCGCCGTGGTGGCGGTTTATACGTACAGCGGCGGATTTAGCGCTGTGGTTTCTACCGATAAAATTCAGTTTTTCCTGGTGGCTTTTTTTATAACTGTGATCGCCCTTTTAGGCTGGAAGGCCTTACCGGCCGACAGCTCGTTCTTTCATATTCCAACACCACCCAAAGCAAAACCGGGTCTACTGTTTTTTACACCGGGCATCGCGCTTATTGTAATCACTTTTATTGCGTATCTTCCCGGCTGGCTGATCGAAACCGACGTCTGGATCCGCCTGCAGGGCGCCAAAGATAATGCATCCGCAAGAAAAGGAGCGCTTCTTGCCGGATTCAATTCCTTTGTTTTTGTCGGCGTGATGCCCTTAATTATCGGGCTTTCGGCGCTTATTTTGTATCCGCCGGTGAATGGTGTAATTCCTGTTCAGCTACAGGACGGCGCCCTTATTTTTACCGTGATTATGCAACAGTACGCACCGCTGGGACTCAGTATTTTCCTCTCGGTGGGTTTGATTGCAGCGGCCATGTCCACCATCGATACCTGCGGCAATGTAACCGCGCTTTCCTTCTCCCATGATTTGATGGAGCCGCTGCTGGAAAAATCATGGACGCCAAAGCAGTTGAATATTTTTGCCCGCTGGTCGTCCGTCGGTGCGGTTTTGATTGCTTTTATTTACGCTGTTTTCACCGAAAGCCTGTGGGATATTTTTTATCTCTCTTCCGGCATTTTAACCACTACCGTATTCCTGCCGGTTATCGGCAGCTTTTTTAAATCCACCAAACCGCTGCAGGTTCAACTGGCAATTATTCTTGGTCTCCTTTCGACCCTCATCTTTTATTTTATGGAATCACGGGGAATGCTCGGCGCTATTCAGCCACAGGCCATCAGTGAAACCGGATTGGGCTATATTTTGTGGGGATTGCTGTTTTCTGCCGCCGGGTTTATTGGCGGACGTTATTGGAAGACAGCATAAAAACAGAGAATATTCGAGAAGTGAATTAAACTCCAAACGACAAAAACAAAATTGGAGCTATGTTGTTTTAGATGGGTAATTCATCCTGAGGAAAATAATTTTACCATTGATTCCCCCGGATAAACGCAGAATAATTCTTTACTATGCCAAATGTTAACGTACAAATGTGTTTGAAACGTATCTGGTATTGTGATTCACAAGGAACCGGAAAATTCCGAAGGAATGTAAAATGAATAACCCCGTATGGCATTCGGGGAAAACGGAAAAAACGAGCCGTATGCTCAACTCTGAAAGAGTTGACGTTCTCTATGGTCTTTTCATCAAAAGGAGAATACCAGTAAACTGCTTCGCAGTTTTTGACTTGTGGCCTGCTTTCATTTTCGGGTTGCACCCGAAGTTATTCACATGTAACTGCTTCGCAGTAAATGGAGTGAAAGACGCATCATCTCATAAATATAAAAGGCGTTTTTATTGAAATCCGTGTGTTATCCGTGGAAATCCAGTGATTCCGTTCACTTTTACACAAAGAATCTCTCAGATCAAGTTGTAATTTATTTGTTACTTGTCTTTTGAGATTTGTTGTTTGGGTTTTGTTGTAGATTCGACACCGTCGATTCATTCCAAATCAACATTTAGAACAAAATTGTTTCGTAAAAAAAAGGAGATACTTACAATATCTCCTTGATGATAAATGAATTTCTTAATCCGATTCATAGAGCAAATCCCCATAAAACAGGGGCTGGCTTAGATAAAATAATCCTTTATTTCATCAAAATCATCTTGCGTGTTTGTACATCACGGCCTGCTGTTAATTTGTAATAATAAATGCCGCTGCTCAACGTCGAAGCGTTAAATAAAACAGAGTGATTTCCTGCCGCCTGTCTATCATTAACCAGCGTCCGTATCTTTTGGCCGAGGGCATTATAAAGAGCCAGTCGTACCTCGCTGACAGCCGGTAGCTGATAGTTGATAACGGTACTCGGATTAAACGGATTGGGATAATTCCGAAGGGCATAATCCGCAGGCATTACCGTACGACTATTGGAAATCCCGGCGGCAATATCGCCGTAGCCTGGCGAACCGGCGTCACCGGCGCTGCCGTCCCAGGGAATCTGTGAGGTAGCCCAGTTGGAATAATCATTATTATCATCGGCAATTTGTCCCGTAAAATACATAGAGGCCCCGTTCGGATCGGGCCAGTTGGGGCCGCCGTCATATTCCACCCGATCAATTTCAGTTGTTCCATCTCCGGCGAACAATACAATTTCGTCGGCGCCGTTTGCCAGGTCCACCCCGGAATATACGTAGCTAACCGTTACACCACCATTGGTGCTACTGTTTCCATTACGGCCTAATACAAAATAATCCTGAGCGGGAACCAAAAGGGGACCGCCATTGCTGATTTGATGGCTGTCCGTATCATTATCCCGTATGTACCAGCCATTGATATCAATATCCGATGTCGTCGTGTTGTAGATTTCAAACCATTCACCATCGGCATCGTAAACGGCCGAAGGGTTCTGCATAATCTCGGTAATAATAATATCGCCGGCTTCCCCGGTTGCAGTCGTATCACCTCCACCGCCGCTGCTACCGCTGCTGCCTGTAAAATAAGCCCGTCGCACAAGGGTGGTATCTAAAACAAAGGGATTCTCTTTGCCATCCTGATAGGTCGCTACCAGGGCGCTTCTGTCCCGTTCCGCCTGATCCACATCATCCAATAAATTCCACTGGCGTAAAGTCTCTTTTTGTTCATTAAAAAAATTAGTGTCGGATTGTTCTTTATACATAGTATAAAAATAGAACATCGAACGGGCAGCATTTCCCTTATGATCTTCGCGCGGTTCAAAATAGCCGTTGTTATCCTTTTCGCTGTATTCATCAATATAAGAAGTCGGAATTGTCGTCTGGTCATAATCCAGACGCCACCATTTATCCGTTACATTGTCATCTATTTCCGCATACGGATCATTCCCGCGGGAAGAATTGGTTTGGGCACGGCAGGGATATAAATGATGTAAATCGCTGTGTGCGTTGCCGGTATCGGCGCCTTTGCTCTGCGGCCAGGTATGCTCGGTATTCATATCCTTATTGTAGGCGTCTGTGCTGGGGTCTTGTGCCGGATCGATGTAAATTGTATACCCGGTATACACGCAGGTCACGTAATCATTGTGGTTATCAATCACCGCAAACATCGTATCACGCGCTGTATCATAATCAAGTACATGAACCGGTTTATAATCGGTTCTTAACTGATCGATGAGTGCCTGACCGCTGAGTTCCGGATATAGTATCTGCGCGACGCTAAATTGGATACCAATCAGCACCAAAATGGGTAATAAAATCCTTTTCATAATTTTTTCCTGCTACAATAAATGTTTTCTTAATGCCGGGACCGTCTGGAACGATCCATATTAAATGTGGATTATTTATTTTAACCATTTCCAAAGCAGATTGCAAAATTCCATTTCTTATAAAGATATTCGTTCGGGGAAAAAGAAATATTAATTTATCCCGGCAAATGAACATTTTTACCCGGGATCCTTTGAGGTTATTTTGAAGGTCTTTGTACCCTTATCCTTTTAATTTGGGAATTTGCCGCACCAGTGCCGCCTGAAGGTCTTCCTTTGCAATGGGTTTGGAGACATAATCATCCATTCCACCTTCGAGACAGCGTTCTCTGTCTCCCTTCATAGCATGAGCGGTCATGGCGATTATGGGCAAATGGCCGCCTTTTTCTTTTTCTGCACTGCGTATTTTGGCGGTCGCTTCAAAGCCATCCATTTCCGGCATTTGTACATCCATTAAAACCACGTCATATTCCGCGGTTTCCAGTGCCTCAAGCGCCTTTTTACCGTTCTCGGCGGTATCCACATTAAATCCCATTTTTTCTAACAGGCGCACCGCTACTTTCCGGTTAATCATATTATCCTCGGCCAGCAATATGTTGATTTTCTGCCGGCTGTATTCGGATAATGTGTGCCGGGTAATAATGGCATCGTTGTTGTCTTTTACCGTATTTGTTTTTTTACCGATTACAACCGCGAGGCAATCCAGAAGCTGCGATTGTTTTACCGGCTTGGTAAGATAGGCGGAAAATCCAATTTCTTTCATCTGAGCGGCGTCTCCGCGTTCACCGATGGATGTCAGCATAATCAGGATCGTATCCTTTAAATCCGGATCGGCCATTATTTTTTGGCCCAGTGTCTTTCCGTTCATTTCGGGCATTTGCATATCGAGGATGGCAATATCAAATGGTTTCCCTTTCTTCACGGCCTTTTTTAGCATTTCCAAAGCGGCCGCGCCGCTGGATGCTTCATCAAACGTACAGCCAAAAAACGTAAGTTGTTCACGCAGGACAAAACGATTTGTTTTATTATCATCCACAATTAAAATATGCTGGTTGCTGACATCCGCCTTCTGAAAAGCTTTAAGCGGGGCAGACGTTTTTTGTTTGGTAAATTTCGCGGTAAACCAAAAGGTAGAGCCTTTACCTTCTTCACTCTCAACACCAATCTGACCGCCCATCATTTCCGACAAACGTCTGGAAATCGCCAGACCCAGGCCGGTTCCACCATATTTAC
>JANTFQ010000117.1 GCA_024763405.1 Calditrichaceae bacterium | reverse complement strand
TCTGCCGGAGTTTCCCGGATAAAGTTTTGCGGAATAAGTGATTCCAAAGGCTGGACAGGAACATCTATCCCCGGCAGCACATGCCCTACACGTCCCTCGTGACTCAATTCGAAAATTAATTTTGTATACACGTTTCGGCTCCTATATCTGCTCTGCTGCTAGCGTTCGGCAGCAGCGGTTTTATCTTTTCCGGCCCGGGCCGCTTTTTTAAGCGCGTCCTTGGCTTCGTTTAGTAAATCATTCTGAGTGTAATTATCATCCATTTCTTCCGGCATGGCGGCGGTTCCCAAATTAAAGCTAAGCTGACGCAGTTCATTCATTTTGCGTTTCGGGACAATCATGGCCTCCAGCATATCATCATCTACAAAATCAACCGCCGAGAGCGTAAGCCGGATGCGCTCGGCTTCTAAAAACGCGCCCTGCTGTCCTGTTTCCGGTAAAATAATATAGAAACGACCTTCGGTAGAAAAAGCGATGATATCTTCCGATCGGGTTTTATTGAGCAGCCCGTTCGCCATTTTCATCACAATGTAATTACTTAGATTTTGTCCAAAGGTCTCTTCGATTTGAACCAGATTATTGATTTGCACGACCACGACCGACAGATCCTTTTTATAGCGTCGGGCCCGACGGAATTCTTCCTTTAAACGGCGGTCAAAAAAAGCAAGGCTGTACAAACCCGTTAAAGGTTCGATTAACGATTCTTTTTGCATTGACTGCGACTGGTCAAGCAGTGTTTTAAATTCATTTTGAATCTGACTGTTCTTGGTATTTAATCTGTCGTTGTCGGTCTGCAATAATTTAATTATTTCAGCCCGTTTAATTACCGCCTTACTCCTTGCCACCAACTCCTTGGAATTGAACGGTTTCAGCATATAATCATCCGCGCCTAATTCCAAACCAATCACCCGTTGTTCAGGATCGGTGTAATTAGCAGTTAAAAATACAATGGGAATATCTGCTGTGTGACTCGCGGATTTCAAAACACGGCAGGCTTCGAACCCATCCATCACCGGCATCATTCCATCTAAGATAATTAAATCCGGATTGCCTTCCCTGGCCATATCAACGGCTTCCTGCCCATTTACTGCGCTTAATACCTCGAACCCGTAGAACAAAAAAATCCGCTCCAGGGTTTCGCGCATTTCGGTGTTATCGTCGGCAACCAGAACTTTTGGCATGAATCCTCTTTATTTTATTATTTCCTTCATCATGGATACATAGGCATCCATTTCTTTAATCGTACGCTTCTCCGTTACAGCCACAAGCAGATGATTGGGATACCCGGCTTTTTTCAGTGAGATTCCCGCAAAAATATGATGCTGTAACGCTTTTGCAATTACCTGGTCCGCAGGCACAGGAAGCGCAATAGTAAACTCTTTAAAGAACGGGGCATCGGAGACTGCTTCAATCCCGTCAATCTGATATAATTTGTCCGCAAGATAGTGCGCCTTTTGTACACAAAGCTGCGCCACATCCTGAATTCCCTTTTTCCCGAGAGAAGCGAGGTAAACAGCGGCGGTAAGAGTTAATAATCCCGAATTGGTACAAATATTGGAGGTGGCTTTTTCCCTGCGGATATGCTGCTCCCGCGTTTGCAGGGTGAGCACAAACCCACGCTTCCCGTCCACATCTCTGGTAACACCCGAAAGACGTCCCGGCATTTTACGTACCAGTTTATCCGTAACGGAAAACAATCCGGCATAGGGGCCGCCAAAGTTTTGAGCATTGCCCAGGGCTTGTCCTTCGGCAACGGCGATGTCTGCGCCAAAAGCAGCCGGTGTTTTTAACAGACCGAGGGAAATGGGATCATAAACATGAATGAGAAGGGCTTTTTTATTTGCACAGAGTTCAGCGGCGCTTTCCATATCTTCGAGGAATCCGTAATAATTGGGATGCTGAACAATTACGGCCGCGGTGTCATCCGTAAATTGTTCCTGCAGTACCTTGGCATCAATTACAAAATTATCTGCGGGAATTTCAACTAATTCGATATCCTGATTTGCCGAATAGGTTTTAATAATCTGTTTGTAGCGGAAATTGAGCGTTTCCGGCAGCAGTACTTTCTTCAGACGGGTATGTGCAACCGCCAGCAGAACCGCCTCGGCCAGAGCCGACCCGGCTTCGTACATCGAAGCATTGGTAACGTCCATTCCGGTTAAGGCAGAAATCTGAGACTGGAACTCGTACATCGCCTGCAAGGTACCCTGGCTTACTTCGGGCTGGTACGGTGTATAGGAAGTATAAAATTCGGAACGGGAAGCAATATCACCAACCACTGCCGGGATATAATGATCGTAGGCGCCTCCGCCGAGGAAAGAGGTAAAAACCTCGTTTTTGGCGGCAAGAGAAGCCGCAGCCTGTTGAACGCCAAACTCGGATTCTGCCGCAGGCAAATTAAAATCGCCCTTAAAACGCAGCGCTTCCGGAATGTTTTTAATCAGATCTTCAAAATCCTCGATGCCGATTACCTCGAGCATCTCTTTTAGGTCCTGTTCGGAATTAGTCAGATACGCCATATATGTCTACCTTATATCATTTTTTTGCATTTAATGTTCTGCTTCTGATTTTCATTGAATTTTCAATTTAATATATACTGAATAAATTAACAAAGGTTTTTCTTTCGCAGAATAAATAAAAAAGCCGCTTTGACAGAAAACAAAACGGCTTTAATTCAAATTGAATTATTTATTCAGCGCATTAAAATCATTTTTCGGGTCTTCGTAAAAGTAGCGGTTGTGATGCGGTAGTAGTA
Organism: Calditrichaceae bacterium; assembly: GCA_024763405.1. GTDB lineage: Bacteria > Calditrichota > Calditrichia > Calditrichales > Calditrichaceae > JANTFQ01. Next base: position 4,477 of record JANTFQ010000117.1, on the reverse strand, counting down.
AATTCCGCTGGATAATCCGTTACTGTTAAACGTAACCGTATGCCTTCCGGCATCCTGCATTCCTTCTGCCAGGGTTTGCACTTTCTGCCCCAAAGCGTTATAAACCGTAAGTTTTACAAAGTTGGCTGCCGGAAGCTGATAACTGATAACGGTTGCAGGATTAAACGGATTGGGATAATTCTGTTCCAGTACAAATTCGGTTGGCGCTATTTTTTCCAGAATGTTCTTTACCAAATCGCTCTCACCGACGACAATTTCGAAGGTATTCAGCTGTGTTTGCGGCACAAAGGAAACGGTATTTGCCTCACGCAGATTCCAATATCGCCCTTCCTTTTTATGAAACAGGTACACCTGCTGATCCTGCGGAAGCTGTTCCAGATTCAACACCGAAAGGCTGGCTTTCTTACCCGGAAAAAGATTGGTATTAATTTCCCAGGTATGATTTTCAGAATCTATCGAACGAAAATCGGTTACATAAGCCGGTTCGTTTTCATCCCATTCAGGATGCTCAAACCAGATATTTAAAATATTTCCCATCGCCCGCGGTTTTTTGTAATTCTGAATCTGCTCCTCAGAGACATCACTGCGCACGCCCAAATGGGTAGTGGCATCTCTAAACCCGTCTGATTCCAGTACAAGATTCAGTTCCCAGTCGGTTCTATCGTTCTTTGTTATGCCCTGTTTCCCAAATGATTTTGCCGTAAATCCACCTGGAATGGGGATAAATAAAGTTGTCATTCCGCTGGGAGGGCGAAACAAATAACCTTCAAATGGATTTAGATTCTGCGGACTGGTAAACGAACCATCAAAACCAAAAAGCTCGTAATTAGAAAGATTATTTACATCGGCGATGGCTGACCATGAAACGGATTGATCGAAAGGATTTGTAATTAAGTTCCAACCCTCATGTAGCCCGATTTCCGCTTCTGAAAAATCGTTTAGCTGTACGGTATTTATTGACTGATCGATATCCGCACCGTGCAGACTCAATACCCAAAAGGCTCTTCCCTGATTAAAATAGAAATCATCAATGGAACCGAATTTCTGGTAGTAATTGCTGCTGTTCCCATTATCGAGATAGGCAATCCAGTCCTCTCCGGCAGTTCCGGAAAATATATTTTCTACCGGCATATCACTTGTACCAGGCAAGCCGAACAAACGGTAATCCGTAGCATTATAATCCGATTTCTTACTGCGTGCGGGCAGGTCGAAATGCTCATTCACCGAATAAGATGCCGGATAGGATTTGGTTCTAAAGGACAGACCGTCCCTAAAAACGGTTCCGGAATCATTTTGGGCCACAATTTTATATTGATAAGACGTATTGGGTTCCAACCCCGGAATAAGCATACTTAAATCAATAAACTGGATTCCCTGCAGCGCTCCCTGATTATAGGGCCTTACCTGGCCGTAGGCGCTTGTTTTTCCATATTGAATCTCAACAGAGGTCGGCAATCCACCCGGATTCACCTGGAAATTAATCTGCGCGGTTTTGGGAGCGGTTGGTACATCTGTCTGGTAGTAAACAACCGGTTCACTCACAACACGTACATTGACCGGCCTTAGATGAAGCGAAAGGTCGGGCAAAAACGAATTTGTTACCGTACAGGTATACAATCCGGCGTCACTGTATTCTATCGAAAAGATTTCAAGCGGATTTTGGTTTCCGCCCACAGACTTCCCATTTTTAAACCAGAAATATTTATTATCCGGATTCGGCGTCGGGGATTTTAGAAAAATTTTATTACCCAAACGATACACCCGTTCATCCCCGATATCCAGACTATCCTGCGGGGCATAAGAGAAGTTAACAGAGGCGACACCGATATTGGGCTTTAAATTATCGAAAATCAGATGATTCCCCTCAACCATTAGAGAAAGCAGGTTATTTAGTCCATGCAGATCGGGGATATAATCGATATCATTATATTGAAGGTGCAGATCGGTCAATGCCGACATATTTACTATTTCCTGTGGCACCGCACCGCTTATGGTATTATTATCCAGTTTCAGATAGTTTAATGCGGTCAGATTGCCGATTTCCGAAGGAAGTTCTCCACGCAGATTGTTATTGTCTAATAATAGCTGAGTTACACGATCATCCATAATTACAAGGCCATACCAGGTTGATAGCGGGCCCATTAACCAGCCGTTATGATTAGACCAATTGGGCCCGTCAAGCGCATTGAACATTGCCACGAGGGCCAGAGAATCCTGTTCCAGTAAATTATCCTGTTCCAGATTAAACGGTTTGCTCCATAATTCTAATTCCTGTGCTTCGGTATTTGTAATTTTTAATTTATAACTGCCAAAATCAACGGGGCCATTCAGATGCACCTCAAGAGAGCTGCCGGTGGCATTTGGAAATAACAGATCATTATGATACCATTGATACTGATTATGGCTGCCGCCAACCGGGACATTGAGTGTAATGGAAGAACCTAACGTTAAAACGGTATCCATTCCGCTGCCCACTTCTTTTTGCGGTGCATAGGTAAAAACGGAATTATCAAAGACAAGATTCGGCTCAATATCCTCAAAAGTAAAATAGTTATTATCAATTTTAAGGGTTTGAAAACCGTTTGCAACATGAAAAGAGGGTAGCTCTACCAATTCATTTTGGCTCACATCAAGCCGTACTAAATCGGGTAAATCAGCAAGAGCCGCAGGCACATCGCCGGAAAAATGATTATTATTCAGATAAAGAAAATATAAGCTGGATAAAGACGTTATCGCGGAAGGAATAGGGCCATCGATCTGATTGTACGATAGATCCAGATACCCCATTTTTGGCATTCCCAGGACCGCTGCGGGAAATTCGGTGAGCGCGTTACCGTTCAATCCCAGCGTCTCCAAATTTGTCATCCCTGAAAGACTTCCCAGCCCGCTATCGGAAATTTGATTGCTGGATATATGCAGTGTTTTCAAAGATGGAAGTGCTGCGATTTCACTGGGGATTATTGTAAACAAATTATTATTTATTTGCAGCATCGTTAAATTTACCAGATTCCCGATATTCGTTACATCGGCTTCATCAAGACTGTTTCCCCACATAAGCAGGGACTGCAATCCCGTCAAGTCCGTTATAGTAGCTGGAATAACACTAAATCCGTTTCCACCTAAATTAAGGTAGGTGAGGTTCGAAAGAACACCGAGCTGAGAAGGAACCTTTCCGCCTAACTGGTTGGACGCCATATCCAGTGTTTCCAGGTTCGTTAAGTTTTCTATGTTTGTCGGAATGAGTGGGATTTGATTATATCCTAAAGCCAGCGATTTGAGTGATGATAAATTAAAGATAAAAGGAGGGAAGGCGGTTAAATTGTCTGCTGGCAGATATAAATATTCCAAATTCGTCAAATTGCCCATTTCCGCGGGGAAAGAAGTTTCGGGGAAATCATTCCATCCCATACTTAAATAATAGAGATTAACAAGATTACCAACGGAAGCCGGGATACTTCCACTAAGATGATTGTTGACCAGTTCAAGCCGCTCGAGAGCAGTCAGGTCACCAAGTTGGGAAGGAAGGGTTCCGGTAAGATTATTATAATGTAAATCAAGCTGTGTCACACGTCCATTTCGAACGGTAACCCCGAGCCAGTCACCTACATTTGACGAAGTTTTCCAGTTAGTATTATTTGACCAGGAATCGCCGCCCGTGGAATCGTACAGTTTTACCAGTGCGAGGGAATCTGCCGCAGGCACCTGGGCATAACCCGCCGTAAAACTTATAATGCTGAAGAATACGATAAAAACTGTTTTTTTTATGTTTTTCATTTGTTTTATGCTCCTGAAATCATCCATGTTCAAAGATACCATTTTAGGGCCGTGCAGGCGGTTCGGGAAACGTATTTGACGCCGATGCATTATCCGGGATTAAAAAATAAGCCACCGTTGCGGCAACCGCCACACCACCGCCAATCCACCACCATAAACCGGAGGAACTTTCCCCGCCGGATTTCACTGCGGGTTTGCTTTTTTTCTGCTGCTGTGCGGCGAGATATTTTTGATAGGCTTCGCTGTAGGTTAGTTTAATATCGATCTTTTCGTCTTTTTTCACGAGCAGGGATTTTTGAAAAGCCTGATAATTGGTTTTTTTAACCTGAATATCCAATTTCATATTTTCATTTACTTTAATGGAATAAGGCGTTACGCCGGCTTTTTTATTATTGATAAAAACCTGAGCACCGGAGGGGCTGGAATTAAGCGCCAGGGTGTATTTTTTAACGATTTTCTTTTCTGCCACCGGTTTTGTTTCGGCTGGAGCCACGCCGGCCAGTTCGTCGGCCAGGGATTTCATTAAACCAACCAGACCTTCCACTTCCCCCTTGTAATCCCGGGTTAAGGATTTAATAATTTGCGAAGTGGAGACGTCGATTAAAATAATATCAATCGTATACAGTTTTCCCAGACGGCCGATAGTGCCGGAGAGCATCTGCTCCACACCCAAAATCTTACCGGCTTCAACGGCGCAATCGGT
>JANTFQ010000116.1 GCA_024763405.1 Calditrichaceae bacterium | reverse complement strand
TGTATCTATTTCCGGCCGGATGAGGAGGTGTTTAAAAACTATCGTTTTCTGCCAGAGTTTATCGAAAACCAACTCTGGAACTATGTGTACCTGAATGCCGGGCTTACCATTCTTTTTAACAAGAAAAAATTCTATTCCAAAAACGGGCTTTTGGATTTAATTAGCCGCAAAACCGATCCTGAAAATCTGCGCTACCCCATTATTCATTTAAAGAGCGAGGAAATCGAGATTGCCCTGACACACGGAAGCCAGTACGGTGAAGAATACTATTCCTTCGTTAACGGCCAATTCACCACCCAGGGCGGCACACACCTGGCGGCCTTCCGGGAAGCACTGGTTAAAACCGTTCGTGATTTCTATAAAAAGGATTTTGACGCCTCCGATATCCGCGCTTCGGTTATTGGTGCCATTAGCATCCGTATTCAGGAGCCGGTGTTCGAATCCCAGACCAAAACACGGCTTGGTTCTACGCATATGACGCCCGACGGAAAAACCGTACGCAATACCATTATTGATTTTGTCAAACAGGAATTAGATAATTTTCTGCATAAAAACAGCGAAACCGCAAATGCCCTGCTTAAACGCATCACGCAGTCCGAGCGGGAACGCAAGGAAATGTCCGGCATAAAAAAGCTGGCCAATAAGCGCGCCAAAAAAGCAAACCTGCATAACAAAAAACTGCGGGATTGTCGTATTCATTACAACGACGCTAAAAATGACGAGCGCTTTAACACCACTATTTTCATCACCGAAGGGGATTCCGCCAGCGGGTCCATCACCAAATCGCGTAATGTGCAGACACAGGCCGTGTTCAGCCTGCGTGGAAAACCACTGAACTCTTTTGGGCTGACGAAGAAAGTCGTTTATCAAAACGAAGAATTTAACCTTTTGCAGCACGCTTTAAACATCGAAAACGGCATCGATGAACTGCGCTATAATAATATTGTAATCGCCACCGACGCCGATGTGGACGGAATGCATATCCGCCTGTTGATGATGACTTTCTTTTTACAATTCTTCCCGGATTTGGTTAAAAACGGACACGTGTATGTTTTGGAAACCCCGCTGTTCCGGGTGCGTAATAAAAAAGAAACCATCTACTGCTATGATGAAAATGAAAAACTAACGGCTATGGAGAAACTGGGCAAAACCGCAGAGGTCACACGCTTTAAGGGTCTGGGAGAAATTTCCCCTGGCGAATTCGGCCGTTTTATCGGTGATGAAATGCGGCTGGAACCCTTACTGCTTCAGGAAAAAACTTCCATTCCAAAATTATTACAGTACTATATGGGAAAAAACACGCCGGATCGCCAGACCTTTATCGTGGAAAATCTGCATATCGAAAAAGATACGGTGGAAATTGAATAGGTGTTTTAAATTAACAGTGTCCGGTTTAGAATTGGAAATAGTCAATTAATATCAGTGATATCAATGTGAAGAGCGATGTCTATTTTATAGGAACTAAAAACCAACCCACTTCTGTACCCTGAGCGAAGTCGAAGGGTAATCCCCTCCCTTTTTTTGGAAGGGAGGGGAAAGAGACCGGCTTGCCGGACTCTGGGGAGGGTGAATTTGAAGAAATTCTAATAAATTTTAGATCATCACCATTTAACCGGATACTATTGATAAGAAATATTTAATCATACTTTTTAGTTCTTGCAGGAAAGTGATGTTTGATTGATATCAGGATAAAATAGCAAAAAAATGGATTTTTTAGTAAGAAATTACCGTACACTCATTCTGCTATTGTTTACACAGGTAAGTTTTTTATTCTCTCACAATCAGGTTCCCGCACGCCTGGGAAACAATATTGATGAAATCAATAATATAGAGACGCCGTACTTCCAATTTAAACACATTGGAGTGGAAGAAGGCCTGCACCAAAAAACCATTTATAGTATTCTGCAAGACCGAAGAGGATATTTGTGGTTGGGTACCAATGAAGGATTGGTACGCTATGACGGATATCGCTTTAAAACTTATTCCAAGCATATGGATGATTCGACCTCACTTTCCAACAATCATATAAACTGTCTTTTTGAAGATTCGCGTGGCTGGCTTTGGGCCGGCACTGAAGATGGTTTAAACTATTATAATCCCAATACCGAAACATTTGTAAGACTGAGAACCTTCCCGGAAAAGTTTGGAAAAGAAAATCCCAATACGATTTTTTCAATATCTGAAGACAGCAGCGGTGCGATCTGGACAGCAACCATTTATGGTATCAATCGGATACAAATTAAACAAAATCAACAACCATCCCAGAAATTTAATAGCTCGGGTTTTAATAATAATCCAGGGCAGATACAAACCAGTCATTTCCTTCCCAATCCCTATACGAATAGTAGTCAAAATGTTGTCTATTCCTTGTTAATTGATCACCGCGGAAATATATGGGTAGGCAGCTATGCCGGATTAATGCGTCTTACTCTGTCAACCACAAAGAAGGAACCAAAATCAGTTTCTGCCGGAGAATATAAGTTTGAAAAGATTTTCAACCGTTTGAGCGCGTTAAAACAAATGGTTTTAGCATTACAGGAAGACAAGAATGGCATTATCTGGATGCAAACGTCTGATGGCTTGGTACGTATTGATCCTTCCCAGGGTGCAGGCAAAGAAACCCTGGTTTACAAACAATACGTTTATGACCATGGCTTGTTTACATTAGGCGCTCTTCTGGAAGTCCAGGACAAAGGTGGCAGCAATTTATGGATAAATTTGAAAGATGATGGCTTCGCCATTTTTAATCCGCGTACAGAGACTTTTTCAAGAATCCGTAATGATAGCACAAATAAAAGCAATATTTCGATTCCTTACTATATCCACACAATATACAGGAGCCGTGGTGGAATTTTTTGGTTTGGAACGGAGACAGGCGGCCTGTTTAAATATGATCCGGTATTCACACGTTTTTCCGATTACAATCCGAAGTTGAACACTCATATTTCCAACCGCTTAATCGACATGCGTTTTGTTTTTGAAGATTCACATGACATCCTATGGATTGCCAATCAGGGCGTCTACCGTTGCAATCGTAATACGGGCAATATTTTATCGTCCTATTGGCAGAACATCAAAGCACCTTATTGGACCTTTAAGAATAATATTTGTGAAGATGGCCTGGGAAATGTATGGATAGGAAGCGAATTTGGCGGCTTGTACCGCTACAATTATCAAAGCCAAAAAATGACAGCCATGCTAAATTTCAGCCTGAATGCAGAAGATACGCTAAAAGATCTAAATGACATTGATATACGCGCTTTTTTATCTGATAGTTTAAAACGAAAGAAACACACATTTGAGAATATTACTCAAATGAGTGAAAATATTACCGCTATTACGCCGGATCATCGCGGTAATATCTGGACGGGTGCATGGGTTGATCTGTTTTCAGACTCGCTGGATATGCAGATTAAAAAGAGCTATTTAAACATTACACATATTGATGTGTTTAATCATAAAATCTACAACTATCGTTTGTTAGATTTAACTAAATCTAAGAAAATAGAAAACAAACAATATATATATTCTATTCATACGGAGCGTTCCGGTATTTTATGGGTGGGGAGTAGTTTCGGACTGATTCGTTTTGAGCCCCAAACCGGAGTCAAGCGGGTCTTTCGGGCAGTTTCCGGTGATCCGCAAAGTTTAAGCTACAACCGGGTGCATGCTGTCACAGAAGATAAACATTATCCGGAGCGCTATCTCTGGATTGGCACCGACGGAGGCGGTTTATGCCGTTTTGATAAAAACACAGAAACATTTAAACGCTACGGCATTAAGGATGGCTTACCAGGCAATATCGTTTCATCCGTTCTTACGGATGCTCACGGTAATTTATGGCTTGGGACCGACAAGGGGCTTTCCAATGCCCTCATCGATTCGGCTTCAGACGAAATTGTTCAGTTTATAAACTATGATCAAAGCGACGGTATAATCGATGGGGACTTCAGTTTTTTTTACGGACAGAATGCCCATAAAAATTCCAGGGGGGACATGTTTTTTGCCGGTAGCAAAGGTATTTCCGTTTTTAAGCCGGACAGCATTCGGGGCAACCTCAATCCGCCACCACTGGTTCTTTCACAGTTTTATCTCAACTTCAAACCTGTGGATTTTCACAAGCCGGGTTCTCCGCTGAAGAAGCCGGTATCCCGTTTAAAAAGCATTACTCTTTCCAATAACGACAACAGCTTCGCCATCGAAATGTCCGCATTGAATTTTCACTCACCGGAGAAAAACCGTTTTGCCTATAAACTGGAAGGGTATCAGGATGAATGGATTTATCCCGGTGCCGAGCGCAGGGCGATATTTACACGTGTTCCGCCGGGAGAATACACCTTCCGGGCTAAAGCCGCTAACAGTAATGGTATATGGAATGAAAAAGGCGTTGTCTTAAAGATTAACATTGTTCCTCCGTGGTATAAAACCCGTTGGGCATACGGACTATATGCCGTATTTTTTTTCGGAGTGATTCTGAGTATCCGGCGCTATGAAATGAATCGCCAAAAACATAAGATGCAAGCCCAAATGCAAAAAGATGAAACTGAAAAACTGAAAGAAATAGATACACTTAAAACGCGGTTTTTTACTAACATTTCCCATGAATTCAGGACGCCTTTGGCGCTTATAAAAGGCCCGGCGGAACAGGAGCTGGAAAACGCCCATTCTTCTGCCACCCGCCGCAGGATGCAAATGATCGGACGCAATGTTAACCGGCTTTTGCACCTGATAGGTCAGCTTCTGGATTTAACCGCACTGGAAGCCAGACATATGTCCCTGCGAGCGGTAGAAACAAATATAATTCCATTTGTTCAGGGTTTATTCATGGGCTTTGCATCCTGGGCCGAACGTAAAAACATTAACTTAAAATTGTTCAGTAAAGAAAAAAAGATTGACGTTTATTTTGATCGTGATCTGATGGAAAAAATACTTAACAATCTTCTCTCCAATGCTATAAAATTTTCACGTGAAGGCGGCAAAATCGAGATGACCCTAAGATTGGGTGATGATAACCATTTCGTTGAGCTGATTATAAAAGATGACGGTATCGGTATCCCGGAAGATAAGTTGGCGCATATCTTTGACCGTTTTTACCAGGTAGACGCTTCTACGACGCGGGAACAAGAAGGTACGGGAATCGGCCTGGCATTGGTAAAGGAGTTGGTGGAGTTGCATAAAGGGACTATTTCGGTGGAAAGCCGGGAAGGTTTGGGGACGACTTTTACCATTATTTTACCGCTGGGCAGTGAACACCTCAGGCCCGATCAGATTATGGCGTCTGTTACCGAGTCCAAACGCGTGCACAAGGTTTCTGCCAATGAGTTTGATTATACCCATGATGATGGAAACTGCGAGACGGACACAACATCTGAAAATGCGGATGAACAGCCTCTGGTACTGATTGTTGAAGACCATAAGGATTTCAGGCATTTTATGATTGACACGCTGCAAAAGGATTACCGAATCATGGAAGCATCGAATGGTGAATCCGCTTTGACAATAGCCTGTGAAAAAATCCCGGATTTAATTATCAGCGATGTGATGATGCCCAGAATGAACGGGTATACGCTCTGCGCTAAAATAAAAAACGATGAACGCACCAGTCATATCCCGGTTATATTGCTCACAGCCAAAGCCGCTCCCGATGACAAACTGGAAGGGTTGGAAGCCGGAGCCGATGACTATCTCAGCAAACCGTTTGATTCCAGGGAATTACTTTCACGTGTACAAAATTTGATTATACAGCGCCGGAAATTGCAGCAATATTATCAACAAAACCTTTTAGTTAAGACCCTAAAAAAACCGGTCTTGTCGACAGATGAAAAATTTTTACAAAAGGCGCTGTCCATTGTGGAGGAAAACCTGGAAAATGAAAAGTTTTCTGTGGATGATCTGGCAGAGGGTGTGGGAATGAGCCGTTCCCAACTACATCGAAAAATTCATGCCCTGACAGGGAAACCCGCTACGCATTTTATCCGCACCATACGTTTGCAACATGCCGCTGAATTCATCCGAGCGAATGCGGGCAATATTACCGAAATTGCCTATAAGGTTGGTTTCAGCAGCCAGTCTTATTTTACAAAATGCTTTGCGGAACAGTTTAGTTGCTCGCCTTCCGAGTATAAAAAACGGAATATATAATCTTGGTTTGAATTTGAAAATCCGGGTATTCGGTATAAAAAATATTCTATCTGAGTATTTACTATAAAACCCCTCAAGAACATTCTTCCCTGGCCCCCCCCCAAAGAAATCTATGATTAAGAATCATGCTTTGTTTCCTGATAACGCTGGTTTATATCCCCAAAATGGACACGCACTCCTTTCATAGTTGACCCTTACAAGGGCTGGTCATATTAATACCCATTTGCAAATGTGGCGTGTAACACACAACCCAGAGAGACAGTTGTCCCGGAAAGAACAATTAAATTCTTACGCAATGAGCATTCGGCTCATCACCTCCTATGGAAATGCCGGAATTAGTCTGGTTTGTTTTGAATAAAAATGAATTTCTAAGCTCTGTCTTCGTTTTTTGTGGTTCCTGCGACTCATTATCTCTTTATTCTTTTATTTACTATAGTTTACAGGTGTTTAGGTTGGTTGCAGAAATTAACCTTGTGCAACAATATAACATGTTTTTGCAACTTTGTTTAACAAATGCTCTTCTTTTCTTGAATATCATGCAACAATAAATAACACATTCGCAACGATGTTGGAATCTATTTAAACGGCCCCGCTATATTTTCATGTAAAAAAAATGGAAGTCACAAAAAATGCCATTTGTGTTTTTCAGATGGGGTTAAATCAATTCAAAGTGTTTTCCTGTTTCCCATTGATTATTACGGATTTAGTCGATCGTTTTCAGATAAATAAACGCAGGAAGCATTGAGGGGCGTAACATATTTAATGGTAAGGCTCTTTTCTGCCGGAGGAAATGGAAAAAATCAAACCGATAAGATACTTCAAAACAACCAGTATATAAATGAAAGGAAGATATTATGAAAAAGCCACCGTGATCACAAAAGGAGATACTTCACATTCCTTGGTTTTTAAATCCTTTAAATGAGAGATTCTAAATTAATTTGAAAGGGAAAAACATGACTTTTTCTTACTTACAAGATGCGAAAAATACAACACAAAAAATATCGATGATTGGCCTATTTATACTCTTTATTTCCATGGGAGCCTCAAGCCTTATGGCCCAAACCATGATCAACCCCAACTTTGAAGAGCCAAGATACAC
>JANTFQ010000115.1 GCA_024763405.1 Calditrichaceae bacterium | reverse complement strand
CCGTTATAAACAGCCTGTACCGAATACCAGAACGAATCATACTCACCTACTTCATAATCCGTAAAATTGCTTTGATAGCTCTGCCGGATAAAAGAATGATGGATATCAAAGTTAGCCGTTGTGTCACGGGCAATATTATAATAATCCAGAGTCCCTGCCTCAGATGGAAACGGTGTCCAGGCCAGATTGATCTGGTGATTTCCAATCCAGGTATTTTCGATTACCGGCTTCCAGATAAATTTATCCCATACACCAAATTGCCCGGAATTTATATTATAAGCAGCAAAATCCAACGCAGCGTCTTTATTAAAATCAGTGGCAAGGAGAAAATTATACAGATTTTCTGTTGGTTTTGTATATTGCGGCAATTTGTTCAGAAGAAACTCACCAAAAGAGTAGGTATTATTTTCAAAAAAAGAAACACTATCAAGGGAAAGTACAACAAAATCCAAATTCGCCATATTCTGCTCATCGCGAATACCGCCGAACTCCTGAACAAATATATCCTGAACAGGCGCCTGGCCTGGATCAACAAAATTCTGCCAGGTATTGAACATCCAGTCTCCGGGCATTTCTCCACCCCAATAGATTAAATCCAGATAGGGTGGCTGTTCGGGAGGAGACGAAAAAGCAATAATTTCCTGGCGCTTGTCGTTATCCAGATCGGCAATTCTGAATCCCGTATATCCGCGTCCGGCTGAAGGGAAAACACCGCTGTAACTATCGTACCAGGTCTGGTTATTCCAGTCCGGCTCTCCTCTGAAAAGTTGCAGCATATAATCACTATTAAGAATGATCATATCCTGGCGGCCGTCCGCATCGAGATCGGCCATTTTAACATCCACATTCTGTCCCGGCTCATAATCATGGGTAATCTGGTTGGTGCCAAACGAAGTTGCTTCAATATCCAACAACGTATATAAAGAAATTCCCATAACAAGCATATCGGGTTTCTCATTACTGTTATTGTTATAAATAACAATTTTTCGGATGACTTCTTCGTTAAGCTGCGCCGAGGGGGGATCAAATCTAACCTGCTGACCTGAAGAACTGTTCATCAGGATGAAGACAGCAGAAGAGGAGTACAAAAGAATATCGGGCAAGCCATCGTTATCGATATCGGTTAAAATCAACTGTTCCGGCATATTTATATCGACCCGAATCACATCCGCCATGGGAATTTTTTGCAGAACGAAACCACCGGTATCGGAACCGGCGTAGCAAAAAAGTGTATCCGCGGCAAATGTAAGAAGGTCCGGATTATCATCTTCATTTATGAATCCGGTTACCCAATTGGTTGTTAATTGCCGCAGCGATTCCGACTGAGGAGCCGGATTAAACTGAAAAGAAGTGCCTAACGGTGAAACCAGTGTCACGTGATAGTTAAAAACCTGAAAGGGCTGCCAGAAAGGGCCTTTCTTTTCGTGTAAGGTATCGCCAAACGTAATATTAAATTTCTCTCCCGGTATCTGAAATCCCCCGGGCAAATCGTCCAGGATGATACGCACCTGTGTTGAATCGTCCTCTGAATATTCGGCTCTAAACGGAACGACTCCCCGCTGATTGCTTTTTACCTGCAAACCGGCCTGAACAGATCCTAAATCCGGAATCAGGCTAAATTCATATTTTAATTCCTGAAAATCCGAAGAGATATTGTCGTTTGGACCGGGAAAACCCGAACGGATTTCAAAACCATATTTTAAGACCAGACCACCGACGCCAAAGGCGCGTCCTTCAATTCTTTCCGAATTTCCCGCTAAAACCGAGTAGATATCCCGTCCCTGAGAATCGGAAAAAATAAGCGACCAGCTCGCCGCATGATCGGAAGACTCCCAGATACCGCCCCCCTGTACTGAAACCCAAAGCACATCCATTACATCTTCAGATTTATTGCTTCTAATAGTCCCTCCCTCCCCGGGACTCCAGATGCCGATTCCGGTCACAATACCCATATCACCGCTGTACAATTCCATTGGCGGGGTATCCTGCGAATAGATGGAAAATTCATAGAGATGAGCATCGGGGATGCCTGTTTCGAGGCCTAAAATATAAGCACTTCCGCCACTGCCGTTGGCCGGCATCGCCGAATCGACAAATTTAATATCGGGTAACGTATCGCCGGCAGCCGAATAGAAGACTCCGGAATTCATTGATTCACGCAGAACAAAAGTGGTGTCATTTTTTTCAGCAAATACATAGAACCAGTTATACGAAGAAGCAAAACCTAAAATATTAAAAGACGGGTCAAAGGGTTTTTTAGTCCAGTGTCGCCCGTAATCAAGCGAATAGTAGAGTTGGCCCTTATCACCGCCGACCCAGAAACGGGAGGTATTATAATCGTAATAAACCTTATTATATGTTTCATTTCCCAGCGAATCATGGGTAAACCATTGATTTACGCCACCGTCAAAATTCAGAACCGCACCGTTCTGCCCGGCGACAACATGCATCTGAACGCCGTTATTATTCCAGTCCTTCACCGTGGCAATGGAACCGAGATTTTCCGTCGAAATCGTCTGAGTATCCCAACTCCATTCGTTTCCATAATGCCGTAACTGGTAATACATGCCGGCGTCACCGACGGCATATAAATCATCAATGCCGTTATTCCCGTATACGGCCGCTTTAATATTGGGCTGAGCGGCGTCTTCATAAACCTGATACCAGCCCGAAGCCGCAGCGCTGCCTATTGATAAAAAGAGCAGGATCAAAAGGCTCTTAAAAACGGTACCGTCCTTCAACAACATATTGATTTCCTCCGTTTAAGGGCAAGATTTTTTAAAACGAATGTAAGCTAACCTTCGGCAAAATCCTAAGAATATTAAGCTTTTTGTTTTGAGCCGCAGGCTGAAATTAAAATGGTACTTCTTAATATAAAATGCTGTGATTGGAAACAAATTTAATTTGTAAAAGGAATGAACCGATTTGGGGGAAATATCGTGAAGAAAAATCGGAGACAGGCCTCCGATTTGGAGGGAGCTCTGCCGGGGAAAATTACATACATCCAAAATGATGTTTTCTTCGTTTCACACCACGACATAAGGAAAAGGCAATATCCCCACCCAGACCCTCCCCAAATTTTGGGGAGGGCTAAAAAATTGCTACTCCCAATACCTGGCCTCCTCCGCTGGCGGGGGAGGTTGGAGGGGGCTCTGCCGGGGAAAAATCTTTTCCCCGGGAAATAAAAGATTCTTCATCCCGCTTAAGCGGAAATTCGGAAGGACATACATTAGCGCAGATACTACTTCATATTTGTTTGCCCATTGTAACTTGTAACGAGGGCATAAAACGGGTACCGGGTGTTCAGTAAAATGCTGAATTCTAACGCAGCAATTTTAGTAAATCCTGCGCAGTCGTTACCGGTAGGCTGCAACTGAAATTATAACATACATAGGCTGTAGGCATTCCGTTTTGCGCTTCTCTGCCCTGCAGAATAGAAGCGTTTACCGGCGATTCTTTATCACCGTACGATTGTAAAACGACCACTTTATTGGGTAAAAACTGGTGCTGAACAGTTTGCAGTAATGTGTCGGCACTTTCACCCTGGGGCAGGACAATAACAATCTCTTTTGGCTTGGCCAGATAAAAATCCAGCGCATTTAAATGGCTGGCATATCCATATGGGTTAGATACATAATTTGAGCCGTATTTACTAAAAATTTGCTCTGCTTTTTTCAGCAGTCCTGTTTCTTCGGTGAGTGAAAACAGACGCAGCAGGTTCAACGCCATAATACCGGTGCCCGAGGGGATAGACTGATCGCTGTCGTCTTTCATGCGCTGGATGAGCTGTTCCTGTTTTGAAGAAGTAAAGAAATATCCCCCGTTTACGGAATCCCAAAACTGTTTGTTGACCTGTTTTACCAGTATTTTTGACAACCGTAAATATTCCGATTTAAAAACCGCTTCGTACGCGTCCAGCAGTCCCTGAATAAGGGCCGCGTAGTCATCAAGATAGGCGGTGAATTTGGCTTGCCTGTCTTTGTAGGTATGCAGCAGTTCGCCGCCACGGATTAGCTTTTCCTGAAGGAATGTAGCATTTTTTTCAATTATTATTTTATCGTCTTTCTTTCCCGTTACCTGATAATTGCGGGCAAAAGCCGACAACATCAAACCATTCCAGGCGGTGATTATTTTTTTATCGAGATGGGGCGGAATGCGTTTAGCCCGCTCTTTGAGCAGAACAGTTTTTGCCTGTTGTATCCGGGACTTTATTTCCTGTTCCGACAGATTAAACTCCGTAACCAGTTCTTTAACAGGTACCGAAATGTGCAGAATATTTTTTTGTTCAAAATTGCCTTCTTTGCGCACATCGAAACGGCGGCAGAAAAGAGCGGCGGATTTATCATCAAGAAGATTGTATATTTCCTCTTTTGTCCATAAATAAAAGAGCCCTTCTTCCCCCTCGCTGTCGGCGTCGAAACTGCTGTAAAAGCCGCCCTCCTCCGAGGACATTTCGCTGCGGACAAATGCCAGTATTTCATTGGAAATAGTCAGATAAAAATCATTTTTCGTGATCAGATAGGTGTCGAGATATAGGTTCGCCAACTGGGCATTGTCGTAAAGCATTTTTTCAAAATGGGGTGCAAACCACTCTTTGTCTACCGAATAGCGGGCAAAGCCGCCGCCGAGCTGATCGTAAATTCCACCCTGCGCCATATTTTCCAGGGAAAATTCCACCATATCCAAATAGTGCTGCTGACCGGTGTTTTTATAGGCCCGTAAAAACAGGGTCAGCGCCTGCACCGCCGGAAACTTAGGTGCATTGCCGATACCGCCGAATTCCGGTTCATAAAAACGGGTAAGCTGTTCAGCCGCCGAGTTAAAATCCGCACGGGTCGGTATTTCGGAAGCGCTTCCCTCGGCCAGTTCGGTTTGAAAGGCCTGCTCGACCTGTTTTAAATTTTTCTGCAGCTGGTCTTTTTGATTATGATAGTAATCTGAAACCATCTGCAGTAATTTTTGAAATCCCGGACGGCCATAGCGATCTTCCGGCGGGAAATAGGTGCCGCCATAAAAGGGTTTTTTGTCGGGCGTCAGGAAAACCGACATGGGCCAGCCGCCGCTGCCGGTGGAAAATTGTACAAATTTCATATAGACCTGATCGACATCCGGACGTTCTTCCCTATCCACTTTTATATTGATAAACAGTTTATTCATTAAAGCGGCTGTCTCTTCATTTTCAAAAGATTCCTCCTCCATCACGTGGCACCAATGGCAGGCCGAATAGCCGATACTAAGAAAAATGGGTTTATTTTCTTCCCTGGCCCTGCGAAACGCCTCTTCGCCCCAGGGATACCAGTCCACCGGATTGTGTGCGTGCTGCAAGAGATAGGGGCTTGTTTCAGAAATTAAATGATTGGTGTATTTATGCATAGTTTGTTTCCCGGATGTATTGTGCTGGTCAGAAGCGCAGGCCGTTATCACTGACAGAAGCAATAAATAAAATAGTGTCTTGGAAAGCAGTGTATTCATTTATTAATTAATTATCACCTTTTTCCATTTTATGACGCAAAATACGATCTAAAAATTCCGCTTAAAATTATCCCAGAGTAAAAATAAAAATGAAATAGCGCGCCACACCTGTGAATTACAGAAAGCAAAAAATAGAAGAATCCTTTTTCGGAGCCTAATTTGAGCGATTGTTTAAGCAATCCCAAAAAAATCAATTTCATTGTGGTTCCCGAGCATCGGGAAGAAATAATCTTCCCGAGATCGCCACGTCACTAACGTTCCTCGCGATGACAATCGCAGAATTGCTCAGTTTAAGTAGGCTTTATTTAGTTTTTGAATTTATTGCTTCTGCGTTTAAATTTGTTGCTGTTAAATTTTAGGATTCGAATTCAAACATGCTGCTGCTTATTTCCACTTTTTTAATCACCTTCACGCTCATTTACGCGGGTGTGCTATTTTATCTCCTCGGTGGATTAAAGCGCCTTAAACTACAAAAACGCAGTAAAGAACAGCCGCCGCTTACGGTGATTGTCTGCGCCCACAACGAAGAACGCAATCTGCCCGCCTGCATTTCGCATTTAAAGGCCCAGCTTTATCCCACCGACAAAATAGAATTTATTTTGGTAAACGATCGATCCGATGACAGCACTGAAAACATAATGCAGCAGGCCTGTACCGAAGACACGCGCTTTAGGACAATCACTATTTCCGACCGTCTGCCGGATTTTGCTCCGAAAAAAAGGGCCATCGACACCGCTATTAAAGAGGCGCGCAATGAAATCCTTTTATTTACCGACGCCGATGGCCGGCCGGGACCTAACTGGGCCAAAACGATGGTTTCTTTTTTTGAATCGGATATTAGTATGGTTATTGGATATGCCCCCTACACCGTAAAACCGGCGACTCATTTTACTAAAAAAATATTAGCCTTAGAATATTTATCCCACGCCTCTGTAGCGGCCGCAACCAGCGGTCTTGGCTTCCCTGTAACCTGCGTAGGTACCAATATGGC
Organism: Calditrichaceae bacterium; assembly: GCA_024763405.1. Lineage (GTDB taxonomy): Bacteria > Calditrichota > Calditrichia > Calditrichales > Calditrichaceae > JANTFQ01. The sequence continues at coordinate 803 of JANTFQ010000115.1, read as the reverse complement.
TTACCGCAAAAGTATGTACCTTGCCATCGATGGCTTTGGAGAGTATAAAAATCAGATCTCCGGAGATGATGATCTGTTTCTAACCCGGGTACGGGAGCAAAAGAAATATCGTATTGCCTATGCCAATGACGCCGGAGCCCAGGTTTTCAATAATCCACCCCGGCTTTGGTCAAAATTTATTCATCAGCGGATGCGTTATGCCAGCAAAGGTTTTAAATATCCCATAAAGGTGACCGTTGCCCTGCTGACTTATTTCATCTATAATTTGCTACTGTTCATTCTATCCTTCACGGTCTGGTTCAATCGTGAATATCTTATTCTATTTCTAATGGTTTTGGCCGTAAAATGGGCCGCAGAGTTTTTCTTTATGTATAAAGCCGCTAAGACCCTTTCCGATTTACGAAATATGAAGGTCTTTTTATTCGCCGCGCTTTTTCATATTCCCTACATCGTCGTGTTCGGTTTTCTGGGGCAATTTGATTTTTTCAAATGGGCCGAAAAAACAGCGGAACCGGGTATTCAAAAGAAAAACGGAAGTACGCTATGAACGGAGATTTTTTTACGATTGAATTCCTCTCCGTTTTACTGGGGACCATTTATTTCTTTACCTCTATGTATCTGCTCAGTCAAACGCATCCATCAAAATCCGAGCCGCAAACCCTGCCTAAAACGGCGGTACTAATCGCCATGCGCAACGAACAGGAATCCATCGCTGCCTGTCTGCACTCTTTGTCCGGCCATAACTACCCGGCGGATTTATACGATGTATTTATTCTGAATGATGGTTCCACCGACCGCTCAGC
>JANTFQ010000114.1 GCA_024763405.1 Calditrichaceae bacterium | reverse complement strand
GCTGTCCTTAATGTGTTTTTTGGAAAAGCCGATGCCTGTGTCGTCGGCTCCAATACCTTTACTACGATGACAGAATTAAATCCCCAGTTGGGCAATACACTTAAAATAATCAAAAAATCCCCGCCGTTCTTAAATCGGATATCATGCCTGAACACAGCTCTGGAAAAAAAATTACGTGATCTTATGATGACAACGGCGGTCAATCTTCCGTCAAATCCAAAAGGAAAACAGTTCTTAACCCTTTTTAACGGAGATAAAGTTATTAGATTTAAAGAAGAGTATATAAAAAGTTTAAATGGACTTGTAAATACCAATAAGAAATTAATCCTTATAAACAAGATTAAACAATGACTATCCGATTCATAAATGATAACGTTCTACTTAAAAATCTTTATTAATTTTATACGAAAACGAATTGAGTAATGATGGACGGAAATATAAATCAAACAGCCTGGCAAAACATTAGACCTAAAAAGCATTATTCGAAAAGTATACAGTTCAGAATTACTTTTTTATCATGGATTTTAATTGTGGTAGCGGTTTCATTTTATGTTGTTGCTAATTTTTATTCACAAAAAGCCATAATCATTGACCGGATGAAAAATGAGGCCATCAATATTGCTTCCTCAATCGACCAGATTACCGCTTCGTCTGTATATAACGAAGACTATACAACGGTGGTTGATTATTGCCTGCCATTAGTACAAAAAGGAAAATCGATTAGTTATATTTATGTGGTAAAGTATGATGGTTTTTCCCTCTTGTTTACCAAGAAAATGTGGACCTCTGAGACCAGTACAGAAAAACGTTTTACTAAGCCCAATTTTAAGGAAGGGTACGAATTTTATCACGATGAAAGAGTAAAATCGCCGGTATTTCATTTTGCCTATCCCTTTAACTATTCCGGAATTGATTGGGGGTGGATTCATGTCGGTTTATCACTGGAAAAATACAATTCAGATATTAAAAACACTTTATGGAATTCATTTTACCTGGCAATATTTTCCCTCCTAATCGGCCTTATCGCTTCCGCCATATTTGCCCGGCGTCTGATCACACCTATTCAGACCCTGGATCGGGTATCACAACAAATTGCGGCCGGCGATTTAAGTGTCCGTGCCAATATATCGACGCATGATGAATTAGAGAGTCTGGCACATTCCTTTAATATCATGACGGATGAACTACAAAAAGCCCGGAATGAACTGGAAGAACGGGTAGAAGACCGCACACTTCAATTAGCGGAGGCCAATAATAAATTAGTCTCTGAAATTAGCGCTCGAAAAAAGAATCAGGCTAAACTTGTTATTTCACTAAAAGAGAAAGAAGTCCTGCTTAAAGAAATTCACCACCGCGTTAAGAATAACTTGCAGATTATTTCCAGTCTGCTTTATTTGCAGTCGAGAAATATCACCGATAAAAAGACGGCTTTAATGTTTACCGACAGCCGTAACCGGATTATTTCAATGGCACTGATCCATGAAAATCTTTACCGCTCGGATGATTTAGCGATGATAAACATTATTGATTATATCACCAATTTAACCCGCGAACTCAGCAGCTCGTATCAACAGGAAGACAGCCGTGTGGCACTTGAGCTTTCCATCGAATCGATTCCCCTGAACATTGATAAAGCTATCCCCTGCGGTTTGATTATTAATGAACTAGTCTCTAACGCATTTAAATATGCTTTTAAAACTTCCACGGATAACGAGGGAACTCAAAAGCAAATCAAAGTGCAGCTTAAACTTAAGGATGAACACAAAGTTTTATTGGTAGTTGCAGATAATGGCAACGGATTAAGTGAAAAAATCGACTTCCGTAATTCCCCTTCTCTGGGACTTCAATTGGTAAATTCACTTACCAGCCAGTTAGATGGCACAATTAATTACCGGAATGCACACGGCGCACAATTTGAAATAAATTTTCCTTTAGATTAGGGATAGACAAGAACCGTATGAATATTATTTTTAAATGGAAGCGCATTTTGCGTTATATTTTGATAGATTTCTTTGCCAGTGGTCTCTCCGATACGAACGATGTGGAATTGATTCGCAAAACAAATATGCTCAATGCCATTGGGGTTGTAGGAATCCTGGCATTGGCTCCATTAGGGATCGATGCCATTCGTCTCGGAAACCCCATTGTTGGCTGGTTTGATGTTTTTACGGCGTTGCTTCTTCTAATAGAAATAGTTTATCTTCGAATTGGAACTCATTATAAATTCGTTATAAACGCTGGCATAACGGCCGCAGGAAGCCTGTTCTTTTATTTAATGCTTTCTCAGTGGATGGGTGGGGCCGCATTTTTATGGTATTTTACATTTCCGCTGCTCACTTCATTTCTATTAGGCAGTAAAAAAGGGTTTTGGGTATCTGCTTTATTAATTTCTGCTACTGTTGTCTTGTTTATTTCTGCAGAGTATTTAGGCATTAAAATGATCCGAACAAGTGCATTCGAAACACGTTTTGTGATGGCCTATATCGTTGTGGCCGTCTTTGCATACGCATTTGAAAAAACCCGTGAAAACACACAGGAAAATGTTATCAAGAAAAATAACCTGCTGAACACCAAAATAGCAGAATTAGAAGCGATAAAGGATGAACTTGAACGTTCCAACCGACAATTGGATAAACGTGTGTCTGAGCGCACAATCGAACTAAGCGAAGCCAATATTCTGTTAGACAATGAGGTAAAAGAGAAAGAAATCCTGCTGAAGGAAATCCATCACCGGGTTAAAAACAATCTTCAGATTATTTCCAGTCTGCTGTATTTACAATCGCAAAGCTTGACGGATGAATATTCAAAAGCATTGTTCAAGGACAGCCAGAATCGGATTCTTTCCATGGCCATGGTTCACGAAAATCTGTATCAGGCAGATGATTTGGCTAAAGTTAATATTCGGGATTATTTAAAAAATCTAACCACCGAACTCCTAAGTTCCTATACGGATGAAAACTCAGCTGTAGATTTGACGTTAGGAATCGATCCGGTACCCCTGACAATCGAAAAAGCAATACCGCTGGGTTTAATTATAAACGAGCTTGTTTCAAACGCCTTAAAATATGCGTTTAATGATTTTTCTAATACTGCCGATAATCATAACTCCGAGAAAAAAGAACGTAGGATAAAAGTATTGCTAAAACAAAAAAAAGCGTCATGCACCCAGTTAATTGTAGCAGATAACGGCCGGGGAATCCCCTCAAAAATCAATTTTAAAGAATCTCCTTCCCTGGGGTTACAACTGGTTAATTCGCTCATCAATCAATTGGGAGGCACGGTTGTTCTTAAAAATGATAACGGCGCCTATTTTGATATTTCATTTAGTGTAATGTAAACGGAATTAAAAATGGACACAAAAGCAAAAATTCTTATCGTTGAAGACGAAAGCATCGTGGCAATGGAACTGCGCGATCGTCTGCAAAAAATGGGTTACTCTATTATCGGCACATTTGATAACGGTAACGCGGCTGCCGAAAAAGCACAGGAAACCCTGCCCGATTTGATCCTGATGGATATCATTATAAAAGGCGACAAAGATGGAATTGAAACAGCTTCTCTAATCCGTAGCACTACCGATATCCCTATCGTCTTTTTAACCGCCCATTCGGATCCCAAAACATTAAAACGTGCCCAGCAAGAAGCGCCCTATGGCTACATTTTAAAACCGTTTAAAGAACGTGAATTGCAGATTACCATTGAAATGGCGCTGCAACGGCACAAAATGGAACGGCAGGTCAGAGAAAGTGAAAGCTGGCTGCAAACCACCCTGCACAGTATCGGCGATGCGGTTATTGCGACCGACGAGAAAGGAATCGTAAAATTTTTAAATCCTTCAGCAGAACTTTTTACCGGCTGGAAACAGGACGCTGCCATTGATCGTCAATTTGCGGATATTTTTAATATTATAAACGAAGATACCCGTGAAACACAGGAAAATCCCGTTGAAAAGGCACTCCGAATAAAGGAAACTGTTCATCTGGCGAATCATACCCTACTCATTTCCAAAGACGGACAGGAACGCTGTATTGAAGACAGTGCTGCACCAATTAAAGATGTAAATGGTCGGATTCTGGGAATTGTTGTCGTATTTTACGATGTAACAAAACGAAAAGAAATGGTAAAAAAATTAGCCGTAAGTGAAAAAAAATACCGCTCTTTTATCGAACATTATAACGGAATTGCCTTCCAGATGTCGCTTGATTATAAACTTATTTTTATGAACGGCGCCATTCAGCAAATAACGGGGTATTCGGAAAAAGATTTTTTAGCGGAAAATCCTACCTGGAATAATATTATTCATCCTGACGATCTAAAAATGATTTTAGCGGAAAAGGAAACTCATTTTAAAAACGAACAAAATGAGATGGAACGGGAATACCGTATCATACGCAAAGACGGAACAATCCGCTGGGTACATACCCTTATACAAACAATAAACGATGAGGATGGAAAGCCTGTTCGGTTTCAGGGTATGATAAACGATATTAGCGATAAAAAACTAATGGAAGCGGAATTGATCCGCTCTCAAAAATTGGAATCTCTCGGTGTTTTAGCCGGTGGTATCGCGCATGATTTTAACAATCTGTTAACGGCTATCTTTGGAAACATCGGCTTAGCGAAAGTATTTATGCAGCCGGAGGAAAAAAGTTATAAACGTCTGGATGAAGCCGAAAAAGCTTTGGTGCGCGCAAAGGATCTGACACAGCAGTTACTGGTCTTTTCGAAGGGCGGTGCTCCTGTATTACAAACCATCGACATTACCGATGTGATTAAATCTTCCACTTCGTTTGCATTGCGCGGTTCAAATGTAAGTTTTAACTTCGAATATGAGCCCGATTTATGGCCGGTCGATTTTGATGAGGGGCAGCTTAGCCAGGTTGTTCAAAATCTAATAATCAACGCCGATCACGCTATGCCGGACGGAGGAGTGGTGAATATCCGCTGTAAAAACATCGTTTTTGACGCAGATAATTCTTCAATATCCGCGGGAAATTATGTAGAAATTGTCGTACAGGATGAAGGAATTGGAATCACTCCCGAAAATATAAAAAACATTTTTGATCCCTATTTTACAACGAAAACCCATGGCAGCGGTCTTGGATTGGCCACTATTTATTCCATTATAAAAAATCACCAGGCACACATTAGCGTAAAATCTGTGGTTGACAAAGGTACAACTTTTGTAATTTTAATTCCAGCGTCAAATTCTAACCTACCTGATAACACGCATACAGAAGAATTGGAATCTTTAAGGGGACAAGGCAAAATTTTAGTGATGGATGACCAGGATATTATTTTGGATTTTACCGATATGGCGCTAACCGAGTTTGGTTACAAGGTCGATTTTGCGCATGATGGCGCCGAAGCGATTGAGAAATACAAAACAGCAATGCAGTATAAAAGCCCTTATGATTTAGTAATAATGGATTTGACAATACCCGGAGGAATTGGCGGAAAAGAAGCAATTGTTCAATTAATAAAAATTGATCCCAAAGTAAAAGCGATCGTTTCCAGCGGATATGCCGGTAATCCCGTTATGTCCGAATATCAAAAATATGGTTTCTGTGCCGTATTAAAAAAGCCCTTTAAAGTAAAGGAACTCGTACAGTCTGTAAAATTAAATATTTCTAAAACCTGTTAATTGCATTGCCCCATTACGACATTTTAAGAAAAATTTATCCGGCCGTTTTTACCAGCGCCACTTCGGTTAAGCCCGGCAGGCCCTTTAGCTGCTCTTTAATCGTGTTGATTTCGTAGCCGCCGCTATCGAGCCAGTGTTTTAAATCCGCATCGGCTAAGGTATTCTGACAAACAGCAATCTGTTCATTATCAGAGAAATTTACAATTCGGGCTGCTTTATTTACGGTAGTACCAAATAAATCCAGTACTTTATTCATATTAACTACCAGCGCCGGACCGGACGCCATTCCCACTTTTAACCCATAGCCGTTTTCCAGTTTATGTTTGCGTAAAATGGCCTTTACCGCCTTTTTTAATTCAAAGGAAACTTTAACGGCGGTCAGCGGCTCGTGAAACACGGCCATTACCGCATCGCCGATTGTTTTGATAACGCCTCCGGAATGCGCGGTAATTTCGGCAAAGAGCACATCAAAATGTTCTTTCACTAAAACATAGGCCTTTAAATCACCAATGTCATTATAAATAGCGGTGGACTGAATCAGATCGGTAAACATTAACGTTACCGAACGGACTTTAACCGAATGGTCGAGATTGGGAATCTGGTCCGAAAAATTCTTTCTGAACTTGGGAACCCCAATGAGATCGAGTACTGTAACCACGGCCATGCGTTTATCTACCTGACGCATTGCGGGAGGTTCCGGGGGCGTTCCTTCGAAAAGATTGGGATGGAGGGAAAGACTGATGGTGATATTTTGATCGGCGTAATTATCAAAATCCAGCTGGCAGCTTTGGCAATAACTATGATCATGAACATCACCGAGAGAATGGGTATGATTGGCGATGTTTCCGCAACGCGGACAGTTTATATCCCACTGCATTTCAAAAAGTCCCAAAAGCACTCCGTCAATTGCCAGGTTTAGCATTTCCAAATGTGAGAGCCCGGTTTTTATGGCAATAAGATTGGGATTTACGGCTATCAGATTTTCCGGTTTACTTTTGACGATGAACTTATATAAATCTTCTATGGTGCTTTTGGCAATTCCATTGCGGTACATGCGGGTTAGAATGGCTTTAAGAGAAGTAAGTTTAAACATTGGATTAAGTCCTGAAATGTAAAACGAATGATGCAAACAGACGTTATTTTTAATGTAACAAAAAATGGATTCATTTCCAGCTAAAAAAACTGCTCCCGTTTTTTAATTCAGGAGCAGTTCATCTAAATACGGTAACTGATTATTCTGATAAATTCTACATCTTATTTAATCAGATTGATCTTTTTCACGATGGAATTCGAACCCGCCTGCAAACGGTAAAAATAAACGCCGCTGGAGAGCTTTGTGCCATCAAACGTAAACTGATGTTCACCAGCATTCAAATTCCCGGATGCCAATTGAGCCACAACCTGCCCGGTAATATTATAGACTTTTAACGAGACCTTCTCAGCTTCCGGTAAGGAAAATGAAATCGTGGTAGCCGGGTTGAATGGATTTGGAAAATTTCTTAACCGCACCACTCTGTTTTTCTGTCCATTTCTATTCGCATCTGCCGCAGCCGGGGATGAAGAAAATTCATATACTGCTTCACTGGCAAATACCGGCGGAAGATTATCGGGTTGTTCCGGAATAAAAGGAACACCGTCACCGTCGGAATCATTTCCAAATTCTCCTGTTGGCGCGCCTTCGGATAATTGCATTTT
>JANTFQ010000113.1 GCA_024763405.1 Calditrichaceae bacterium | reverse complement strand
ATTTAAATACTCAACACTACGAAACCATAAATTTTATTGAAGGGCTATTACATTGTTATAAGCGCTTTTGCTAAACCAAATTATTTCCCCTAATGATTTAAATATGGTGCGTTTGGCATTTCAACGCTCAAAATTTTAAATATACTACTATGTTTATTTATTGCTATCATCTTCATTATTAGTTCCATCTGCCAAATGCACTATATTTTTTGTTGGGTGCAGTGCTTTTTATACGTCATCAAATTCGTCTATAATGTTTTTAGCTGTTACAGGATTTCCAAAACCGATAATACTTTCAATAATAGTTGTTAAATTCAATTTATTTTTGGTTTTGAAAGCCAGTAAATAGAGAAGTGCTTCTGATGTTAGAAGAATAAATCTTTTAATATCTGTGTTCCAGGTTATTTCATTAATGAAGTTGTCAAAATTTGTTTTAAATTCATTGCTCACAATAATAAATCCTATTTTCTTATATCCACTTTTTTGTAGCTTAGGACTATAATGATTAATATATTCTCTAATTGCTCTATCGTCAGTCCCCAAAGAATAACCACTATTATAAGCTTTTGCATCAACTAAAAATGCTGTGTTTTCTTCTCTAAATTTTATAATTGCATCAGGATTTCTTCCCGTACCTTGCCCCAAAGTTTCAACTTCGAAATCAAGTTGTTCGAACACTTCTGCAACTATTTTTTCAAATTCGTATCCTTTTTGAGTTGCAGATTTATCGGTTGAGTTACCTAATTCTACAAGTTTTGATACTTTGGGAATTATATAATCAGACAAATCAAAGCTTGCACTAACAATCAAGTTTTTCTCTTCTTCTTTCTTTTTTTCTTGTCCTTTTACTTTTGAAGGTTTTATTTTTTTATTTTCTGTTTTTTTGTTTGGATTTCCCCTTAAATGCCAAAAAGAATGTTCAACATCCCAATTAGATATTTTCTTTTTTGAATAATCACTTAATATAGTTTTAATTTCTTCATTTAGTGTATAAAATTGCTCATAATTATCTTTTTGAATAGGATTTTCTTTCCATAATCCAATTTCTTCAAGTGCTTGAATTGATGCAGTATAATATATCGGCCACTTTTCATTATCAGCAACTTGCCAAAAATATGATAGGAAATATCCAACTGACTTTGGATTAGGAACAAGTCTTTTGTCTTTGGCTTTTAGGTACAGATTTTGACAATACTTTTCTAGTTTTTCAATTTTAGTTAAAGCGTTTTTAATGTCCTTAGGTTCTGAGATTGTTTCTTTAAGCATTTCTTTAACTTTTTCAATTCCAGCGTCATCTAAATTTTTAGTTAATTGATTAAAAAAGAATTGCCCTTTAATTGCAGTAAATCCCCATAAATTATTTCGTTTATTAAAACTGTCTATACTTGTTTTAAATTCGCCGAGAGATAGGTCTCCTTTTTGAAACTGTTGAATAATCTCTTTCAGACTTTCGATAGCTTCAATTCTTAATTCATCGATGTTTGGAAGTTCATTCCCTTTTGTATCTAAAACCACTTGGTCGGAATTTATATATTCATCCCAGACTTTTTTTACTTTCTCTATTTTGTCAGTTCCTATCATATTTATTCCTTATTTACTTGGTCGTTTCTTTGTATTGCACCCAACGTCCCAATATACGCATTGCGTTTAACAGGACTTTCGTTTATGCCGAAATCTTCCTGTTAATATACAATTTTATGCTAAATTTCGCATTATTGTTTTACAAAAAAATATGTAGGAAATACAACCGGGCTTATAACACCCGGATGGGATTCCTCTTTCCCCGGGAAAGCCGGAATGACGGCGTGGAGCAGATACATTTTATTTTATACCGACGCTGTCTTTTTGCGCCGCTTTTATAAAAATATAGGGGCTGATTTTTTGCAGGGTTTTGGAGCCGATGCGTTTTACCTTGGTAAGCTCTTCCAGCGTTTTAAAAGAACCGTGTTCGTTTCGGTAATCCACAATCCGCTGCGCTGTTTTGGGCCCTATTCCGGGCAGTGCCTGAAACTCCTGAAACCCGGCCGAATTTATTTCTATCGACTTTTGTTGTAAACTTTTTTTTACCGGTTTTGCCTTCTTTTTCGCGCGATGTTTCTCTGCTTTTTTTGTTACCGGAACGGTTTTCGTTTCCTGCGGCGCCTGCGGCGTTTCGATTAACGTATCTGCGGACAAGGCCTTAAACAGGCTGTCCTGCAACGTATAATCATACTGTTTGCTTTTTATATTATGGGGAAGTAAAAATTGTACAAGCGTCCCTGCTGCGATAATGACAACGAGCAGCAGCAGGGCTTTTTGTTCTTTGGAAGTTAAGCGAATCATTTAAAAACCACTGTTTATAAATTTAGCGCTTCCTTAAATTTTTCAAAAATGCTGTGGTGTCCATCTTCTTTGGGATGCATATTTTCAAGTTCATCCAATTCGTGCAGCTTTTGCTTTTCCACCGCGGTTAAACGGGTAGGCACATAAACCTGAATCTGAATCAGCTGGTCTCCCATTCCCGCACCCCGCAGCCGGGGAATTCCCTTGCCGCGCATACGCAGCAGGGTTCCGGATTGAGTGCCCGCCGCAATATTCAGCTTGGCTTTTCCCGTCAACGTGGGAATTTCAACCGAGGCGCCCAACGCCGCTTTCGGAAAACTCACCGGAAGCACCATCAGCACATTTTCGCCGCGCCGTTCAAATATTTTATGCTTCACCTCTTCGATATGAACAATCAGGTCTCCCGCGGGCCCGCCGCGCAGACCCACATTGCCTTCGCCGTGCAAGGGAATGTAATTTCCGTTGGCAACGCCGGCCGGTACATTTATTTCGATTGTCTTGCTGCCGGTAACCCGTCCTTCACCCTGGCAGGCGCGGCAGGGATTTTCAATTATTTGACCCTCTCCGTGGCAGCGGTGGCAGGCGGTTACATTAATCATCTGCCCAAAAAGGGATTGCGATACCTGGCGCAGTTCGCCGCTTCCGTGGCAAACCGGACAGGAAATGGTGCGGCTGTATTTGGCGGAGCCGCTTCCGTTACATTCCGTACAGCTGACCTTCTTTTTAACCTTGATTTTTTTAGTCACCCCGGTTGCAATTTCTTCGAGGGTCAATTTTAGCTTTACCTGCAGGTCGCTTCCTTTGCGGGCCGAAGATCTTCTGCGTCCACCGCCGCCGCCCCCGCCGCCGAAAATATCGCCGAAGCCGAAGCCCTGTTCCATAAACTGGCGCAGCGCATCGGAAATATCAAAACCGCCGCCCATTCCAAAGCCTTCAAATCCATTGCCCATTCCGGGACCGGCGTGTCCGAAGCGGTCATATTTCTGGCGCTTTTGCTGGTCCGATAAAATGGCGTACGCTTCCGCCACTTCTTTAAATTTTGCCTCCGCTTCTTTATCCCCGGCATTTTTATCCGGATGATATTTAATGGCCAGTTTGCGGTAGGCCTTTTTTATCTCATCTGCCGACGCACTGCGGTCTACGCCCAGAACTTCATAGAAATCTCTTTTTGACATATTCTTCCTTATTTGGCCACTAACACCTGTGCGTGGCGTATCACTTTATCGTTTAGTAAATATCCTTTTAAATGTTCGCTGATAATAAAACCGCTTTCAACCTCGTCACTGTCGGCCTGCATCAGCGCCTGATGTTTTTCGGCGTCGAACTCCTGTCCTACCGATTCCATCGTCTTTAATCCTTTTTTCTCCAGAACGTCCATAATTTTTTTATGAATCAGGGCCACGCCGTCTTTGAGCGAAGCGCTGTTCTTATCATCATCCGCGTGTTCCAGAAAACGGTCAAAATCATCAATTGCCGGAAGCAGATCGATTATTAACCCCTCATTGGCATTTTGCAGATGGTTTAAAAATTCTTTTTCGGTGCGCCGTTTATAGTTTTCAAATTCGGCCATTTTACGCAAAAGCTGATCTTTCAGCTGATCACGCTCTTCCTCCAGAGCGCTGAGTTTCTTTTCCAGCGACTTAATTTTTTTTGCTTCTTTGCTCTTTTCAGGAGCCGCTTTCTTTTTCTTTTTAGATTTTTCCGGAACTTCCTGCTCTGTTTTTGCTGCTTTTGATTTATCTTCTGTCATCACTTTTCTCTCTTTATTTTGCTGCGTTAACGTTTAACTATTGTTTCCCCGTTTTTTATTTCCGCCCCCGGCGAAATATGTGATAAAAACCATCCGCGGATTTTACAGATATTCCCTAATTCTGTCAAGCGCCGCCTTCTCCATCTGGGGCTTTAAGTTAGATTGAAACACAGCCTAAAAGTTACAGTAGAAACGGTGTAAAACACCCCTTTAAATCTTATCGAGATAGCGGGATAAACTCAGCGCGCTCGAAACAACTCCAATTAAAATTCCTGCGGCAACTAAAATCAAATAAATATTATCCTGCATTGCCAGTGAACTAAACAACAGACGTCGAATCGCTTCCACCGAAAGATAGAGTAAACCGCTGGCAGCCAGCGCACCGAGTACCCCCTGCAGAAACCCTTCGATGATGAACGGCCGTTTGATAAAGGAAGCCGTTGCCCCGGTAAGTCCCATAATTTCGATTATATCGCGGCGGGCAAAAATGGTAAGGCGGATGGTGTTATAAAGCAGAATAACCGCGATAAGAAGAAGAATCAACCCAAACCCGCCGAGGATAATGTAAATCCAGGTCACATAATAATCGATCAGGCGCAGAAGTTCTTTTTCATACACCACATCGCTAACCCCGTTTATACGGCCGATTTGCAGTACCATTTTCTGTACGGCAGCCGATGTCTGAAATCCTGGTTTTAGCCTTACTTTGCAAGATGGCGGTAAGGGATTGGAATCCAGAATATCGTAAATATTGCGTCCGAATTCTTTTTCGAAGCGCTCCGCAGCCGCTTTTTTCGAAATATAGATGACGCGGGCGGCGCCGGGTATTTGTTGAATTTGTGCCGTTGCTTCTTTTGCTTTTGCATTATTCAGGTCATTTTCGAAAAAGACTTCCAGTTCCATCTGCGATCGTTTCTCTCCGATCCAGTGATTCACATTGAGAGAAAAGAGAATAAAATATCCGGTCAGTAAAAGAGCCAGCGCCAGCGAAGTGATGGTGATAATACTGGCCAGGCGCGCGCGTTTAAAACCGAGCAGGCCTTCCTTTAATGAAAACCAAAAATTTCTCACCGCCCCACCCGTCCTTCTTTAATTTCAATGATGCGGTGCGGGAAAGCGGAAATGAGCTCGTTGTCGTGTGTGGCCATTAAAACCGCGGTTCCGTTTTGATTGATCTTTTGTAGAATTTCCATTATCTCCATCGAATTATCAGAATCGAGATTCCCCGTCGGCTCATCGGCCAGAACCGCAATGGGATTATTTACCACCGCCCGGGCGATTGCGGCGCGCTGCTGCTCCCCTCCGGAAAGCTCCTCCGGGTAGTGATTCCGTTTATGACTCAGGTTCACATCGGTCAGCACCCGCAGGACACGCTTTTTAATTTCTTTGCCGGGCATACCGATTACACGCAGGGCAAAGGCGGTATTATCAAAAATATTGCGATCCGGCAGCAATTTAAAATCCTGAAAAACAACGCCCAGCTGACGGCGCAGGTAGGGAATTTCTTTATCCTTTATTTTTGCCGAACTGTAACGCTCAATAATTACCGTACCGCGGTCCGGAAAAAGGTCCATATAGAGCAAGCGCAAAACGGTCGATTTTCCCGCGCCGCTGGCCCCGGTCAGATAGACAAATTCGCCTTTCAGAACACGAAAAGACACATCCCGCAGGATTGTCTTTTTGTCGATATTGAGGTCTACATTATAAAATTCAATCATAGAACTGCTGCATTATTTATAAAACAATGAATGTAGTTTGTACGTTTGTGTGTGTCAAAATTTTGTTTCCGGTTCTTTTCGGCAAATAAAATGCGCGCGCTCGGATTTCCGCTTCGCCGGATGCTGCGTGTAATCTGCATAAACGGCTGTTAATTTTAATGGACTGCTTTTCACTAATTTCGTCCATTCCTTAATTTTCCGGATTTTTTGCATATGTAATTCTTCATAGGTTTTATCCTTAAAATGCAGGATAAATTCATTGTACTGAATCTGCTCGGCCGCATCGTACCAGCTTCGGCGATCGAAACCGGTTGATTCGTCGAAATACTGTGTTTCCTGAAAATCTTTAAACGCTGTGTTGCAGATATAGGGTGTAACCGCGTCAAAAATTAAGAGGCCGCCGGGTTTTAATATCCGCTGTGTTTCCGCTAAAAACTGTCGTACCTGGGCTTCTTCCAACAGGTAATTAACCGAATCATACAGCGCCACGGCAACATCAAACGACGCGCTTCGAAAAGGAAGCGCGGTAAAATCGGCACAGCAAAAACCGTTCATTCCCGGAATGTTTTTAGCTTTCGCCTGCCGCAGCATTGCCGCCGAAAGATCGGAGCCGGTAAAGGCGGTGTTTTTCAACTCCAGCTTTTTAAGAAAACTGCCCGTCCCGCAGGAGAGGTCAACCAGGCGTTGTACTGTTTTTTCCATGGAAAGAATCTTTTTTATGTATTCGGCCCACTGGGTGTAATTGACGTGTTCCATTACCGCGTCGTACATTTCCGCCAGGAGTTCATAGGGCTCTGCTGTCTTTGTGCGCATTTATCTCTTCCGTTTATCCCTAAGTCCGTAAAGCAATCCGCCGGATTGCGTATTCCCGAGGTGCGTTCGGGTTACAGATTTTCGGTGCTCGTATTTTCAAATTACTAAACTGTAAAGCAATCCGCCGGATTGCGTATTCCCGAAGTGCGTTTGGGTTACAGGCTTTCGGTGCTCGTATTTTCAAATTACAAAACTGCAAAGCAATCCGCCGGATTGCAAAAATTGACCGAACCGGCGGTTCGGCTTACATTTTCTCCGCTATCCCACGCTTTTGATTTCTTTGGCGGATATAAAATTGTTTAAAAATCGTTTCTGTGTTAATTTCGTGTTTTTTATTGATAAATAAAAGTGGTAATCAAAATGTTGGGCTTTTTAAATTCCCTTGTTCTACCTGCTCTGGCCGCGGCCGCGGTGCCTTTGATTATCCATTTTTTTTACCGGCGGCGCAGTAAAACGGTGCTGTTTAGTTCCATCCGTTTTTTAAAACTTCTGGAAAGCAAACGCATTAAATATCTCCGCATCTACCAGTTGCTGCTGGTGCTCATCCGGATGCTTTTTATCCTGTCCCTCGTCGCCGCCTTTGCCCGGCCGGTTATCAAATCCAGTTTTTTCTCCGGCAGTTCCGCCAATACCACCGCCGTAATCATCCTGGATGATTCCTACAGTATGCGCGCCTTTACCGCGTCTTCGGATTATTTCCAGGAGGCCAAAGAGGTGCTTAAAACCATTTTAAAAACCTTTTCCGATAAGGACAAGGTCTTTTTAAT
>JANTFQ010000112.1 GCA_024763405.1 Calditrichaceae bacterium | reverse complement strand
CTATTGTTATTATTATTGCAATATATTTTTTCATTCTTTCCCCAAATTATAAACCGCTACCGGGCAGTATATCAAAATAACGAACGTGCAGTTTTAGCGCTTCCGGGTGTTCTGTATCGTTAGGTGAAAACAGATTAAATACCGAAATATCACTTTTTTCAACAGAAAGCGGACTTGGCGCGTCGATAAAATGAACATAAAACCATTCATTGGATTTTCGGCCGTTGATTAGATTTTGAATCTGATTTTTCCCGAATTTTTCCTGTTCCGAAACACTCTTCATTTGAATGCTGCCGTTACTTGTAATCATTTCGAAGCCAAAGTTAGAATCCGTTGTAAACGAAGAATCGACTTCAAAAGAATTCAGTGCAGAATCAGCGCTCGTTATGGAACGCAGATAAAAAACATTGCTCTGGTTTTCATTCTGCAACGCGGTATTCTCATCATCTATCTGTAATATAAGATTTGCCGCCTGCATTACCGCCGTTTTGGGAAGCGTTTTTAGCGAATCAAAGCGGACAAATAAGCGGGCGGGAATACCACTGGCGATTAAAAGTTTATTGTTCGCCTGTGCATTTTCGAACACATTGTCTGCGGAGGATTGTGGATAATCGAATACCGTCGCATCTATTCCAGTGCGAACGCTGTCTAAAACGCTGGCTGTGTCTCCCTGGTTTTTAAAATAATACACTTTTGGCCAGTCTAAAGGATTACCGGATTCCAGGGATTTAAATTCGCGAATATGATTCCCCTGCGCCGAGGCGGCTTTTACATAAATGCCAAAATTTTGGTCCGGCTCATATCGCCATTTATTAAAAAGCGTCGTATCAATTTCAATTTTCATTTTAGCCGTATCTTCTACCGTAACGACCGTATTGTAGATCGGTTGCCCGGAAGGCTGCCAGTTGTGCCATTCGTCAAGCGTATTTATGGTATGCTCATCCCATTCCCGGTCTACCTCATATACCTCAAGCGCCAGATCCTCCTGGCCTGTACCAAATTTTCCAAAACTGGTAAATTCAAGAAAGAGCGAATCGATTTTCATTGTATCGGACGGCAGGAAAATAAATTTGATAAAAAATCCGGCTTGAAAATCCGCGTAGTTCCCCACGCATAAATCTTTTCCGTTTCCCGTATCCGAACGGTAGTCCACTGTAAAGCGTGCATCTGTAGCATAAAAAACCGTGTCAACGAAACGGCCAAACTGTCCGTTCACATCATATTCATCCGGTGGATTTACCGAATTCAAATCCTGGCAGGCCCAGGCCGTGAGCAGTAGTATTAAAAATAAAAGCGTTTTTTTCATATATATCCACATTTTAATTAGAATTTTGAATTTAATTAATAGTTATTTGGCTGTCAATCTGAAAAGACGGATACAGACGCTGTATCCCGGATAAATTGGGCAGCCTCCAAAAGGTTTTCGGCAACAAATAAAGGCTCTTCCTTCCATTCATTTCTTTGATATGTATATTCTCCCACACCGTAACCTGTTTTCACAAATACCGGTTTAAGTCCCGCTTTTTTTGCAAATACGATATCTTTGTATCTGTCCCCAACCATGAATGAATGACTTACGTCAATGTTATGATCCTTCACCGCTAAATCAATCATCCCTGTTTTGGGTTTTCGGCACGGACAATCTTTTTTATATTCTCCCCGTCCTTCTTGCGGGTGGTGGGGGCAATAATAAATCCCGTCAATTCTGGCTGATTTAATTTTCAGATCTTCTACCAGTCTTTCATGTATTTCCCGAACCAGCTGCTCATCAAAATATCCCCGCGCAACACCGGATTGATTTGTAACAACAATAACGATAAACCCCGCTTCGTTTAATATTTTAATGGCCCGCGGGACAAAATCAAACAGCCTGAAACGGGAAATATGGTTAATATAACCCATTTCCTCATTAATGGTTCCGTCCCGGTCTAAAAAGACAGCTTTATTCATAACATAAAACAAGCGGGACAGTCTTTAGAAAACCATCCCGCTTTCCAGTTTATTTAGCACATTCTTTTATTAAAAACCCCTCCGAGGAGAAGATTTCTTAATCGGACAAAACCCGTTCGTAAATATCCAAATAACGCTTGGCAGAAACTTCCCAGGAAAAGTCTTCCTGCATAATTCTTTTCTGAACTTCCGCCCACTTTTCTTTGTCTTTAAAATAGGTAATGGCCCGTTTTACAGCGCTTATAATTCCCTTGCCGCTAAGCTC
Source organism: Calditrichaceae bacterium (assembly GCA_024763405.1). Lineage (GTDB taxonomy): Bacteria > Calditrichota > Calditrichia > Calditrichales > Calditrichaceae > JANTFQ01. Next base: position 5,170 of record JANTFQ010000112.1, on the reverse strand, counting down.
ATCAATAATAATTCCGGTTCCCTCGCTGAGGTCTTCATCTAAATCATCCACAGTATCAAATAGTCCGCCTACAGACGAAACCACCGGAATCGTACCGTATTTAAGGCTGTAAATCTGGTTTAGTCCGCATGGTTCATATTTTGAGGGAGATAAATAAATATCTGCTCCGGCTTCGATTAAATGCGCCATTTTATCATCAAAGGTTACATTCATTCGAAATTTATCCGGATATTTTTGCCCATTGGCAATAATCTTTTCGACTAATTTACGGTCACCGTCACCATGCACAATAATCTGAACATCCATAGAAAGTAATTCTTCCAAAACTTCCAGCACGAGGTCCAACCCTTTTTGCTCTGTGATTTTGGAGATGATTCCGATGAGTGGCACATCTTCTTTGTATTCCAGTCCGGAGCGCTGAAGAAGTGCTTTTTTATTTTCGGCTTTCCCGGACATATCTTCTGCAGAAAAAGTATGTGGAATTAATTTATCCGTTTCCGGATTCCAGACGCTGTAATCCACGCCATTTAAAATGCCTTCGAACTTTTCCCCTTTTTCATCCAAAAGCGATCCGAATCCAAACCCAATCGAATCATCGTCTATAATTTCATTGGCGTATGTTTCTGATACGGTTGTAATAAAATCGGCAAAATGGATAGCGCCCTTGGTTAAATTTAATTTTCCATCCTTATAAAACATTCCGCCTTCTTTTACCTGGCTTTGATCATATTCTATTTTTTCGGCGGTTTCCGGTTCAAATTCACCCTGAGAAGTAAGGTTGTGAATCGTGTAAATAGATTTTACGCCTTTTAAAAACGGATCATTCAGATAAACGGTTTTTAAATATACCGGGGTGAACGATGTCTGCCAGTCATTACAATGAATGATATTGGGCTGCCAGGATAAAATTTTTAACGTTTCTATGGCTGCTTTTGAAAAGAAAGCAAACCGTTCAGCATTGTCCGGATAAGGCTTTTTTGTTTTGGGATCGATATAAATACCCGGACGGGAAAAGAAGTCACCCACATCCACCAGATAAATCTGGACTTTACTGTCGGGTAAAAAAGCAGATTTCACATTTGCTATTTCGGTTCTGCCGTTTACTGTAACCGGAATATCCCGCAGACGGATAACCTCGCGCAGAACATATTTGCGTTCATTTATAAATTTATACTTGGGAATCATCATTCGAATTTCATGATTGAATCCTTTCAGGGCTTTGGGCAAAGCGCCGGTTACATCGGCGAGCCCGCCGGCCATGGCAAAAGGTGAAACTTCGCTGGCTAAGTATAAAATTTTTAAGTTATCCATGTTACCTCTTAGAAATAGATATTTTGAGTATGGCAGAAGGTTATAAATAAAACGGGTTGCGTTAATAAAAGTTCAACTTCTTAATCCGGCCCCGTTTTTCTAACCGTGGAATTTACTCAATTTTGCGGTTTTAATCAAACAGAAAACTACAATCGTTCAGAAATAAAACGCTCCACTTCCCGAAACACGATTTTCTTTTCCACATCAAGTGTAATAACGTGAAATGATTTTTGAAGTTTCAGCATTTTTTTCTCTTTTGATGAGATATGGTCATAAATCCACTGCGCCCCTTTGGGGTCGACCACATGGTCTTTTTCGGCCTGCACGAGCAAAACCGGCACATAGACCTCCGGCAAATCCATTTTTAAATGTGCGTAAAGTTTTAACACTTCCCGCGCTGCTTTTAACGGTGTTTTGCGATAGGTCGCCGCCTCCGCGGCTATTTTTGCATCCGAAATATCGGGCCCGCCTTTTTTATATCGATACGGAAAAAGAATGGGAATATAAGGTAGTAATGCAGAAAATTTATTCTTTAGGATGAGTGCCGGGGAAAGTCCTGCGACCCCCTCTAATTGATAATGTGCAGATAGATGAAGTGCGAGCGTTGCTCCCGTAGAAAGCCCCACGGCGATAACGGTGCTGCATTTCTTACGCAACTCAAATAGCGCGGTCTTGGCATCTTCAAACCAGTCGTACCAGCTGCAGCCGATTAAATCCCGTGGCGTCGTACCATGCCCTTTTAACAACGGAATGGAAACGGTATATCCTTTTTCCGCAAGACGCAGGCCCAATTCCTTCATTTCAAAAGGACTGCCGGTAAAACCATGCAGCAATAAGATGCCCGTATTATTTCCTTCGATGAACAACGATTCAAATCCGGGAAGAATTTTATTTTCTGTTTTTTTAGTCATCGTTTGTTGATTCCTTTGCGTAAAGCAACAGATATTTAAACATTATCGGTCCAATTAATTCATTTATCACAACATTGGCAATTAAAATTGTTTTAAAGCTGCTGCCGATTGGACCGGGAAATGTTTTTTCGATAATTGTACCCAGCCCAACCGCGATTCCGGCCTGTCCGATATACCCCATCCAGGAAATATTTTTAACAATCTTTTTTTCGCCGGCTAAAACAGCACCCACATAATTACCAAAATATAAAAAAACCATTCGGAAAACGACCAGGACCAATGTTAATACAAACGCCTCTAAGATGGCGTCTATATGCAGACCGGCACCAGCGAAACCAAAGAAAATGATATAAAGCGGCAGTGAACTTTTTTCAATATTTTCGATAAGCGCCTGCCCTTTTTTCGAAAAGTTTTCCACCACAATTCCTGCTACGATGGAGGTGAGCAGCACTTCCATATTTAACATTGTTGTAAACTCGACAATTACGATTGCGGTACCCAGTAAAAACAAACCCTGTTCCATATCCACATATTTCAGATAAAGAATTATTATCACTCCAATTGCAGCCCCAAAGAAAATTGATCCGAAAATCTGTGTGGCAACCGTTATCAACAGTTCCGTGTTTATAGACGTTTCCGGAACCAGATAAAATTTTGCCCAGGTAATGATTAACGGAAAAATAATGACCAGCGTAATTGATTTTAAAATGGTTATGGACAAAACCCGTTCCGTTACATATCCCCTTGCACGCAGCTCGGTGATTATTCCGATCGTAGCCGCCGGAGATTTGGAAAGCGCCGTTGCGGCAAACAGGATGGAAAACCCGAACAGCATATCGGATTCAAGATCTTTTAAGAACGGTAAATATCCGGCAAACACCCATAATAGCGCCAAAAGACCGATAAAGACAAACGTTATCTGCCCCAACAATTGCGATACAACACTTTTAATAAATTTCTTTATCCGCCTATAGTCAAACTCTCCCCCCGCCGTAAGGGCAATAAAAGAAAGGGCAAGCTCTTCCAGAAAATGCAGTTGGTGAAGCAAATCGTACGATAAAAAATTTAATCCGGCCGGACCGACCGCAAGACCAAGCAGCATATAGCCGGTCAGACGCGGAAGCTTTAGCTGTTTTAGTAAAAGCGCAAAGAGATATGCTGTTATCAGCACCATTCCCAATACCAGCGCGGCGTCTGCATCCAAAGACTTTCCTTCCGGAAGGATTACTTTCATTCCAAAGGAGAGCGCAAAAAGTAAACTGATTATAAGGGCTTTTTTCATTTTTCCTTTATCAACCGTTTTTCCAAATACTGAAGCGCGATTCCATCCTGAAAGAAAAGAGCTGTAATAATGATAAGCAGCAACTCGGGAAACGGACCACCATAAATCAGATTAAAATCCAGAATTATTGCCAGCGATAATCCCCCCATTCCGATATTTCCGAATCCCAGCCAGCCTTCGTGGCGTTCTTCTCTGCCGAGAGAATAGTTTGCCGTATATTCCGCAATTAGTTTTGCAAAAATATGTACTAAAAAAAAGAGAAACAGCAGTGTATAATTAACATCTAAGTGTAGATTTAAACCCGCAAAAATAAGCAGGAGAATATACATTGGTTTTTCTAACTGCTGAATGTTTTGGTAAAGCCTGCGGGTATCGCCGGAGATATTTGCTGTCACTATTCCAAAAATCATAGACGCCAGTAAAATACTCATTCCAAAATAGAGGGCGCTTCCGACTACAAATAATAAGAGTCCAATAACATATAAAAAGTTTTCTTCAGCCGATATTTTTTCTTTTGTCAGACTGGCATAGATCCCCGCTGCAACAATAGATACGGCCAAAACAATTATGCCGTGCAAGACCGTTAAATAAACGGAATCCTGCACCAGAAAGGCATTCGCCAGCACGATAATACCTATCATTAAGACGCCCAGCAAATTATCGAAGGCCGCATTGAATTGAAGCAGGTGTGATAAACGGGCTTGTACACGGTGGTCCCGCACCACAACGGCGACCATTATGGGAGAGGTCACGGCACCGGCAAGGGAGAGTATCAAAAGGCTGTGAAAATCTATTGTGTAAAGCAGCCATTTATTCAGGATGCCATATAAAAGTAAAAAAGTGACCGCAAATCCAATTAAAAAACCAAGTGCTGAATAACGGTAGTATTTTACAGGAAACCGTTTAAGTCCGGAAAATTTGGTTTGTAATCCAATTAAGAAGCCGGCCCATCCCAGAACCAGTGCAAAAACAATTTTCAACTGTTCGGTTATTTCGACCGTAACAATATTTAAAGCCTTTGAGCTTAGCAAATAACCGAGAGTGATATAAATAATTCCCGTAAAGGCAATGCTTTTAAGAAAGGTATTTTGAATTTTCCATTTAAGAATGAAGCGCGATCCGGTATAGGCCAACAGGACAAGAACAACTATACTCAGCAGAGATGTCATAAAAAACCAATCAATTATTACGACTTACGGCACCGGAGATGTTTCTGTGAAACATTATAATTTATTAAAAGCGAAATTAAATCCCAAGTTTTTCGAGGTGGGCATTTGTACACCCTTCGCTATTTGCCCGCTCTCCAATCGTTTAAAGCTTTTTTTAGAAAGCCCTCGTTTTTATCAAGATAGCTTTTAGCCGCCTGAACTGTTTCACCGGTAAGCGCAATAAAAATCGCGGTTTTCACGTGCCCCTCCGCGTCGTTTAAACAACGCCCCGCATCTTCGTAACTTACGTCGGCCGCAATCATAATTATTTTTTTTGATCGTTCAACCAGTTTCAAGTTGTTCTGCTGCAAATCGATCATCATATTTTCATATACTTTTCCCAGCTTAATCATCGAAACACTGGTCAGCATATTCAAAACCATTTTTTGAGCAGTGGCTGCTTTTAAACGGGTTGAACCCATAATGGTCTCCGGTCCGGGAACCGGACAAATGGCTAC
>JANTFQ010000111.1 GCA_024763405.1 Calditrichaceae bacterium | reverse complement strand
CATCTGTATTTTTTTTCCCCCAATAGAAGGAATCCATTACTTTCTTTTTGGATTGCATCAAATGGGGAGGACGAACCCAGCCATAATGAAAAACTTCCGCGTTCACCTGGGCAACTTGAAGCTTTCTTGTCCCTTCAGTTTGTAATGGCCCGCTATAATTTTCAAAAGACCGAAAGGATTGTGCATCTTTCCAGGAGTGGATTTGGGGAAGGTTGCGTATTATGCGAATCTCATAAGGGTACCATCCGTGTCCGCCCTGATAATGATCGTAATCGCCCCAGAAATGTTTGTATTTAAAGATCAAGCCCTCAACTTCCTTCTTGTCTAAAAGTTCCTGGCAGCGATTTCGGATTACCGGTAAATATTTTTCATGAACCACTTCGTCGGCTTGTAGGTAAAAAAGCCAGTCACCGCTGCAGGCATTCTTTGCCAGATCGGTTTGCATCGCATAAATACTGCCGGCTTTAAAGTATTCTTGTTCCCATTCCGTATCAATAATTTTAATCTTTGTATCCGGAATTGCGGCAATTTTCTGGCGTGTGGTATCATTCTCATTGCCTTTACCAACCACGACGATAAATTCATCGCAAATGGGTAAAATAGATTTTATGGATTCGACCACCGGATAATAAAGACTTACCCCATTTCTTACAAAGCTAAAGCCGCTTATTTTCATAAAATAATCTTTGTTATTATTATAGTTTTAAAAATAATCCTATTTATTTGGCAAATATAAAACTCAAATCTGTTGGAAATTTGAAGACATTGGAAATTAATCCATTTTTAAGATCAATTTTGCGGTTAGTGAGGTTGAAGCACTTGATCTAAAGCCATTTTTTTAAAGTGAAAATTCAGATATCACAATTTGCAACCGCAATACTAACCGATTTAGAAGTTCATCTCTTTGCACCGGGATAAAAAGCGTTTGTACAGCAGCAGAAACTCCATCAAGGGCAACCACACACATGATTAAATCATCATAGACAACGAAGAATAATGCCACCTGTTACTTCTGTACATTGACCCTGATTTTTGTGCGGTCGAAGCGGGCCATGCGGTAACCAAAATAAATTAAAACCAGGCCTGTGAGTTCCGTAAGAAAGAGCACTTCCACATAGCCCATTCGGGTAAAGGTACCTCCGAGTCCTGGTAAAAGTGCACCGATGGCGATTAAAATATTGCCTTTAAATCGGCCTTCCCGGGCTTTCATTCCATAATATTTAATTGCGGAATAGACGGCTCCGCCTACCAGAAACAAAAAAGCGTAAATATTTATGAAGGGTGAAAATAAGCGCACCCATTTCCAGCCGAATACGGCCCCGGTCAGGCGTCCGTCAAACCCGGCAGGAATAACGACCGGGGTCAGAATTACAAATACAGAGGCAATTACAACCAGTGTAACTACCACCCAACTGCTGATGGAAGCAAATTTTTGTTTCATCAGTAAATAGACCGAACCCTGTGCCAGGGGGAACCCGCCCAGCAATGCGCCGACAATGTACCAGTATTTCAGGTTAAAATTATTCCAGCCAAATACGGCATGGATACTTTCGGCCAGGGTGCCCATTCCAAAGGTGATTACGCCGATGGTCCACCATAATAAATATTTGGTTTTATGCTCCCGGTAATGCTGATAAATTTCCCGGGTAAAATAAATAGAAAACAGGGTAGTGATAATCGGTACATATTCGATATATTGTGTGCGTGTCAATTTATATCTTCCCTTCAGGATTTTTAGTCTACTATTTGGTGTCATTATAAATGCGGATGATTTCACCGTTTTCCCGGCCTTCCACACTCCGGGCGAAACCACGCACGACGCGCTCCATCAAAACCGGTTGTTGCCCCGGAAAATAATCCTTGTATTTTTCGGCGGAATCGGCTACCAGGCCGGGAGATACCACATTCAACCTTATACCAGCAGGAAGTTCGGCGGAAGCAGCCAGTACAAAACTGTGCAAAGCGCCGTTGACCATGGCCGCGCTGGCTGTTTGCGGCACCGGCTGGTCGGCGAGGATCCCCGTGGTTAAAGTAATGGATCCAGGTAGGTTTAAATAATGCTGTCCGATGCGCACCAGGTTGACCTGACCCATCAGTTTGCTTTTAATACCGATATAATAATCATCCTGGTTTAATTCCGAGAGCGGCGCCCATTTAGCTTCTCCGGCACAGCAGACGATGGCGTCCACCGTTCCCAACTGCGTAAACATTTTTTTAATGGAAGAGCTGTCGGCAATATCTACTTTTATTTCAGCTGTAGTACGGCCGGCTTTTACCACTTTATGTTGCCGGCTAAAATGAGCGCCGACTTGTTTACCAATGGTACCATTTGCACCGATGAGTAAAATTTTCATTTCAGACCTAAAAAGCTAGTTGATTAAAAGGTGAGAATATAGTTAAATAATAACCAGAGAACCACATTTATTAAGATTGGGTAAAAAAAACGGAGACGGTTTAGCTTGGTTTACCGTACATGCTGTGCGTTTTGCGATGTATTGGATTCGGTTTACCATACCGGTTTGAATATTTTTTATTAGGAACTGGGATGAAGGGTAAAATATTTTTAATTCCGTTGGGTATCAGCCTTTTGTAAACTGATCTTAATAAGCGCCTGGGAATCGTTGGCTTTTTTAATTTTCACCTTTAGTTGCCTATATTCTTCATCTTTGCTATTTTCCGCCTATGCATAAATTTGAATACGCCATCGTTAAATTACTCTTTCTGATATTCGGACGACTCTCCTTTAAAGCAGGGAAACGTGCTGCCGATGTCCTCTGTTTTCTTATTAGTAAAGTAATGCGCTACCGCCGCAAGGTTATTTTAAGTAATCTGAAACGGGTTTATGGCAATGAATTGCCTGCGCCTAAAAAAGAACTGCTGCACGAAATTTACAAAAATTTCATTTATTTATGGATGGAATTCCTGCAAATCAACCGTTTGCGCCCGGATGAAATCGACAATCGGATTAATATGCACAATATCGAGCTGGTTGATGAAGCGCTTAAAAAAGGCAAAGGTATTATTTTTATGTCCGGGCATTACGGTAACTTCGAATGGATTGGACAGTATTTTAGCATGAAAGGTTATCCGGTAAGCGGAATTGCCAAGCGCCAGAGTAATCCTTACGTAAACAAGCTGGTGGAAGATATTCGCGCCACAAACAACGTGAAAGTTGTGTATACAAAAAATGCGATGAAGGATGGCCTTACTGTGCTTGCCCGGAATGAGTTGTTGGCCATTGTAGCCGACCAGGATGGACGTAAACGGGGCGTCTTTGTTGATTTTTTGGGACAACCCTCTTCTACACCGGTTGGACCGGCGGTACTTCATTTGCGCAGCGGGGCGCCTGTTCTGATGGTTATTCCGGTGCGCAAAGCATATGGCACATTCGAGGCTTTTATAGAACCGGTTTACGATGGTGAGCCGCAACCTGTAACAGACAAGCTGATTCAGCAAATTACCCAAACACACAGCGCCGTATTGGAAAAGTGGATTCGTAAATATCCCGAGCAGTGGTTTTGGATGCATAAGCGCTGGAAAACCAAACCCGTAAAAGAATCCGATGAAATACTATAAAATCGATCCTGAAAATCCGCGCCTTGCGGCTGTTGAGAAGGCAGCAAAAGTACTAAAGACCGGCGGGATTATTGTGTACCCTACGGATACGCTGTATGGTCTGGGCATCGATCCGTCCAACAATAATGCCATCCAAAAATTATATACCCTCAAAGGACGCTTAAAATCAAATCCGGTTTCCCTGATGGTCGATTCGATTGATACGATCGAGGCATACTCTGGCCCGCTTTCTGAAGAGACCCATCACCGTTTAATGAAATTATTACCGGGGAAATTCACGGCCCTTCTGGAAAATACTATTTCCCCGAATAGGGCATTGTATGAAAACCTGGGTAAACAAAATAAAATAGGCTGGCGCATCCCGGATAATTATTTTTGCAATATGCTCAGCATCGTGTACGGAAAGCCAATTTCGACGACCAGTGCCAATATTTCGGGAAAAGATAACGTAACGGATATTTCCCAGGTTCTGGCACATTTCGGTAATAAACTCGATCTGGTTATTGATAGCGGGCCCGTAAAAAACATATCCGGTTCCACTATAATTGATTTTACTAAGACTCCCTTGATGATAGTCCGTGAAGGTGAGGTTAAAAAACACGAGATACAGGCGCTTTTAAATGAATCCGATATTCGTATTAAAAAAGACTTTTTTAACATTGTGTTCGTTTGTTCCGGTAATATCTGCCGTTCTCCCATGGCGGAGGGGATTTTAAAAGCAATGATGGCGAAAACACGCTTTCGGAACATCGTGCGTGTCTCTTCGGCAGGAACCCTGCAACTACCCCCCAACCATGCGCATGAACTGGCTGAGAAAATAGCAGATGCCAACGAGATAAATATTCACAGTCATTTATCAAGACACATTACGCAAACAATTGTGGATGAGGCGGATATCATCATCAGTATGGCGGTTGATCATGTGAACTATCTGCGCAAGCATTTTCCCAACGATAAACATAAATTTATCCTGCTTAAAGAATGGAAGCGAACCAGACAATTGTCGAAGCCTTCCGTTGCAGACCCTATTGGACACGATATTAATTTTTTCTCGGATACATTTGCCGAGCTTCACTCAGAAATAAAACGCATTCTGCCTTTTATTTTTGCGGAGCTGAAGAAAAGTATTACCTATAATGAAATTGAAGTGAAATGAAGAAGAAACTTAAAAGCCCAAAAAATCAAATTATAAATGACAATCAAATCTCAAAGAAATAAAACTTAAATAGAAAACAGTATTGTCTCATTTATTTGATTGTTTAAAGTGTAGAATTTTGTATTCCAATCCACCATCGATATGCAAATTAGAATATTCGTATTTTTGAAAAATCAAACTATTAAAATAGCAGGTGGGTGGGTTTACTAAACTGAACAAACCATTTTTGTTTTAGTGATTGTGTCCTTTGCTCACTAATTGTTTGTTTAATTTAAGTAAAAACAGCTTGTTGATAGAAATAAATTTCAAATTACGACCCACCCCATAATCCCCTCCCTTTTTTTGGAAGGGAGGGGAAATCCGCCGGCTGGCGGGAGGGGAGGGTTATTTTGAAGAATTTCTAATAAATTTTAGATCATCACTATTTAACCTGACATTATTGATCCTTTTCCCGAATTAAAAAAACTGACTTCATTCTTTCCATAATAGTTGGACCAAGTCCTATCAAATGAAAATAATTGCAATATCCTGACGAAAAATTTAACTTTATCCGTTTTTTAAAAATTTGCAATAAAAATGAGAACTGAATGAAAAAAGTAATTACCTACGGTACTTTTGACCTGTTTCATTACGGGCATTTAAAAATATTGGAGCGTGCGAAAAGTTTTGGGGATTATCTTATCGTTGCTGTTTCCTCTGATGAGTTTAATGATATAAAAGGGAAGAAATGCACCTACCCCTTTGAGCACCGGGCAGAAATTGTTAAAGCGATTAAATTTGTCGATGAGGTGATCCGGGAAGATGCCTGGGAGCAAAAGACAGAGGATATAAAAAAGCATAAGATTGATGTTTTTGTAATGGGAAACGACTGGAAAGGGAAGTTTGATTTTCTAAAAGATTTTTGCCGTGTCGAATATCTGCCTCGGACACCTAATATTTCCACAACCGAAATAAAAGAGAACATCCAAAACCTGCACAGAGCATAAGAATAGTCCGGTAAAAAATGAAATACCTCTTTTATACCGCAAAAAAATACTCCATTCCCATCATTATTCCGCTAATCGATTTTTTAAAAGAGTCTGGCGAAGGGTTTGCGCTTTTTGCTTCGGCCAAGGTTCAGAAATCAATGCCGGAAGAATGGGAAAATATCCCGGTTATAACAACAATTGCCGATGCCATTGCCTACGCGCCGGATTTTGTAATTACACCGGGTAATTTTGTGGATTTCCGCATTCCCGGGATTAAAGTGCAGATTTTTCACGGTTTGGGAATTGAAAAAGCATCGCATTATAAAATCCGCCATTTTTTTGATGTTTATCTTACTTCGGGTCCGGTGGTAACTGAACGCTTTAATCGTCTGCAGGAACGATACAAGTATTTTCTGGTGCGCGAAACCGGATGGCCTAAAGTCGATTATATTTTAAATTACAAGAAAGAGGGATTAAAAAGGCAGTATGGAATTGAACCCAACAAAAAAGTAATTTTATACGCGCCGACCTTCAGCCGCAAAATGGAATCGGCCAGTGCTCTTCTGCCGCTTATTCCGCAGATTACCCGCGAAAATGAGGTTTGGATAATTAAGTTTCATGAGCTAATGAAAAAAGAAGTTAAAGAGACACTAAACGAAATTGAGACGGAACGCATTAGAATAATAGATACCTGGGACATCACGCCGCTGCTGCATATTTCCGATTGTCTCGTTTCGGATACGTCCAGTGTTTTATATGAATCGCTGATTGTTAACAGGCCGGTGATAACCTATAAAACGCTCAGCCGGCCGGAAAAGGGAATTGATATTTCAGATAAATCCCAGCTGCGCAGGGCAGTGGATACGGCTCTTAAAAATGGGGTTACCGAAGAAAATAAAAAATGTCTGCGTGAAGTGAATCCCTATCTGGATGGCAAAATTGCCCAAAATGTTTTCCGCGAACTGAGTGAAATAAAGGAAAAAGATTTAGTACCCAAAAAGCATCGTAAATGGAATGTATTTCGTAAATTGCAGATTTTGTATCACGAAAAATTTAAACATGGTTATCTAAGATAAGGGAAAGTAAATGCCAGGCTCAAAATTATTGGAGGGGGGAGTTGCAGAAACAGCGAAAAAAGTGCTTCGGGATGTTACAAATATTCTGGAAGAAAATGAGATACCATACATATTGGATTATGGTACTCTTTTAGGGGTTGTCCGTGAAAATAGATTACTGCCCTGGGATACGGATCTTGATATTAGTATTACATCTGACTATTTAGAAAAATTTCTAAAGATTCGTTGGAAATTATGGCTTGCAGGCTACAGAACCCGAATTAGGGTATTTAAAGAAGATATAGGACCTTTTAAAAAAGGGACAGTGCGAATGATTAAAATTCAAACCAGAAGATTCTTCATTTTTCGGAAACTCAGGTTAATGGATGTATTTGTTAAACGGAAACTAAACGATGAATATGGATATATTGTGGGTGTTAATCCGGCTGTTTTTAAATCAGTTCCTGTAAAATTTCATGATAAACGGACAACTCTTGCATTTGACGGAAAAAAATATTTCGTTCCTACGGAGTATAAAGAGTACCTGGCTTATGTTTACGGTGACTGGAAAACACCTGTAAAAAAGTGGAGTTTTTTAACCAGTGATAATTGCACAAAAGAAATAAATAGTATTATAAATAAAGAATGAATCTTTTTTTTAAGAATG
>JANTFQ010000110.1 GCA_024763405.1 Calditrichaceae bacterium | reverse complement strand
AGCGAAGCCTCTTTAGGACTGTTGCCCATATTTTTATGACGGAAAATATTCTCCAGCACCACCACCGAATTGGAAACCAGCACACCCACCGAAACCGAAATACCCATCAAGGACATCACATTCAAGCTCATATCAAAAAGCTGAAAGGTAAGAAAGGTCGAAATAATCGAAGCCGGCATGGACAACGCCACGATGATGGTGGAACGAATATTAAATAAAAAGAGGAACAATACGATAGAAGTAAAAATAATACCAAGAATAATGTTGCTCATGGTGTCTTCTACGGTACTGCGCGTGAAATTGGCATTGTCACTCACAATGGCGAGATGCATCCCCGCTGGCAATTCCTTACGAATATCCGGCAGCACCTCACGTACCGCATCCGAGACCACAATCTCATTTCCATCCGAACTTTTTACGATTGACAATCGTACTGCATTGGAATCGCTTTTCTGTGTTTCTCGGTCGAAATAAACCGTCCGTTTGATGATGTCTTTACCACCGTCCTTAACGTCTGCAATCTGGCCCAGTTTTTTATTGCCGAAGGCTGTTGGAATCTGCAGATTACGAAGCGCGTCCACACTTTTAAACTTCCCCTGCACCCGGGCCGCGTATTCCTGATTCAATATTTTAAACGTGCCACCGGGCAAATCGACATTTTGGGACCCTAACACACCCAGCAATTGCGGCATGGAAATAAAGTTTTTATAAACGATTCTATTATTTAGCTCAACTCTGATTTCCCGCTCCTGGCCGCCGCTAATTTTTACTTCGGCCACCCCGGCGATTTGCGCAAAACGGTCTTTCAGCTTGCTGTTTGCCAGCTGGTAGAGCGTCCGGGGATCGATGTCGTCACCACTCAGAATGAGATCCATAATAGGTTTGGCGTTAAGATCGATCTTCTGCACGATGGGTTTTTTAGCATCGGAAGGCAGTTGGTTGATAATTTGATCGACCTTATCTTTAACTTCCTGGTTGGCTACATTTACATTTTTAGACAGTTTGAATTCGATTAAGGAAATGGCCGCACCGTCCAGATTGTACGATTCAATCCGTTTGATTTCGCTGATGGTGGAGATGGCGTCTTCCACTTTTTTGGTAATCAGGGTTTCATTCTCTTTGGGGCCGGAACCGGGATAAATCGTCGTCACCGTAACATAGGGAATTTCGACCTGGGGCATATTGTTGAGGTTTAGCGTGTTGTAAGCCAAACCGCCGAATATAATAAAAACCAGGAGAAGAACGGTGGTAAGTACCGGGCGGTCTACCGATAATTTTGCCAGAAACATGGAGCCTCCTCTACTTTACCACTTTAATTTTACTGCCGTCGTTCAGCCGGGCATTTCCTTTAATAATCAAGGGATCGCCGGCTTTTAGTCCACTTCCGATTTCATAAAAAATACCGGATTCATGCGTAATCGTTACTTTTTGTTGCAAGGCTTTACCGTCCTTAGCCAAAAAAACATACGATTCGGTATCATTTTTTTTAACGAGACTGCGTGGAACAACGACGGCCTCTTTATTTTCATATAAAATAACCTTCACATCGGCGGTAAGGCCTGGCAGAATTTCATGGTTTGGGTTGTCGAAAATAAGGTCGGCCGAAAAAGCCTGTTTCATCGGATCGACGCTCATGGACAATTCGTTTACAACTCCGGCAAAGGTTTTGCCACCCGCGTGGGCCAGCACCGGCATCCCTTTTTTGATGCGCATCCGCTCGCTATCGGAAAGCCAGATACGGATTTTCATTTTATTTAACTGGGCGATGGTAAACAGGGGCGTTTTACTTTTTACGTTGTCTCCCTCGTGCACCATAAGTTCGGTAAGTACACCGTCATACGGGGCATCCAGTTCCAGCATATCTTTCATCGTTTCGTAGTTGCGTTTGTCAACGCTGTATTTCGTTGCAATGCCGTCGTATTGCGCCTGGGCAATTTCGCCGGCGTCGTAAAGCGCTTTCATCCTCTGGTAGGTTTTTTTAGAATTTTCGTAGGCCGATTTTGCCTGCTGGTACTGTGAAGCAGGAGAGTCCTCCGGAAAACGAATAATCACCTGATCCTTTTTTACCAGGCTGCCCGGTTTCACCAAAATTTTATCGATCCGGCCACCAATCATAGCGCCGACGATGGTTTCCTGCAACCCCTTAAACGGTCCGTAAAAGGTGAGGTAGGTCTCAAATTTTTGTACCTGCACCGGTTGTACGACCACCGGCAGGCCTTCTTCTTTCTGAATTTGTTCCATACTTTTAGAACCGTCTTCATCCTTTGAAGAACAACTGCTTAACAAAGCGCCTGATAAAACGATACTCAGGCTGATGGCAATGATACTACCCAATTTAATATGCATTATCGTTTCCTTTATTTTTCTAATGAATTATCAATAAATTTATACCATTCCGGCTCAACCCGTCCGGCCAGATCAAATAGTTCGGCTTTGGCAATCAGATAATCATGAACAGAATTACTGTAATTAGTCTTCGCCTGACTCAGGGCTACATCGGCGTCTTTTAATTCCAGTTCGCTGCCGAGGCCCTGTTTGTAACGGTTGCCGGCGATGGTGTAAGCGCGTTCGGCCAGTGTGATATTGCTCTGCATTAATTCAACCAGCTTTTTAACACGTTTCAAATCGTTCAGCTTTGATTTTATCTGAACCGTAAAAGCGTCGGAAAGTGTACTGATTTGTTCGCCTGTCTGACGGGAGACGATCATATCCTGTTCCACTTTACGGGCCGTGCGTCCACCCTGAAAGAGATTGATTGAAAAACTCACACCGACGATTGCAGAAGTGTAATTATTCAAATCCCACCCTTCACCGGAACCGGCATAGGTGTAATTTCCAAAGGCCGCCAGTGTAGGCCAGTAGCCGCCGCGATCGATGGCTGCCAGTTCATCATCGAGTTGCTGTTTTATACGCAGTGTATTCAGTGTTGGATTTGATTTACGTGTTTCATTGATTAAATCTGCTTCCAATGGCAGCGGTTCCTTGCTGTATTCCATTGTACCGATAATCTGAACAGGTGTGTTTTGGTCAATATTTAAGAGGATCTTTAAGCCGTTCTCTGCATTTTGCAGTACATTCTCCAATTGCAGAATTATGGGCCGGATATTTTCGACCTGTACCTCTGCCTGCATTTGCTGGAAATCTGAAATGAGTCCCTGGGCGCGCATGGCTTTAATGTTTTTCAGATGCGCGTTGGCATTGGCAAAACGGGCTTTGGCGATATCACGTAAATCCCGGGCCAGTAGTACGCCGTAAAAAGCCTTCTTTACATCTAATATGGTTTTGGATACCGTACTCTTTAATTTTTCTTTAGACAGATTAAGATAAATTTGCGAAGCGCCAATACCGCGCAGTACGGCCGAATTAAACAAAATTTGCGTTACCTGGGCCTGCGCCTGGTAATTATTTTCCTGTGCGAAGGTTTGTAATTTCGTGCCCATTGGTAAAAATTTGGATTGATCAAAGGGAATAACGCCTTCGTCAAATAATATGCCGTATGAAGCGTTATTCAACATTGCACGAAAATCAGGAAAGGCCATTTTGGGCTTCTGCAGAAAATGGGAAAAATTTGCAGAAATATCCAGCGAAGGCAGGGCATAGCCAAACGCTTCACTCACGGCGGCAGAGGCCCGGTCAACTTCCAGTAGTCCCGTCCGTATTTCCCGGTTATTTTTTAGTGCTGTTTGCACCGCTTCCTCCAGGGTTAGGCTTTGTCCCTGTGCCCAGGCAAGAGAAGCCATTAGGAACAGCAGCGGGATAAGCAGGATTCGCTTCTTCCTTTTTTGCATATGATTCTCCTAAAATTATATTTGTAATTATATTATTATTTTAATATTGAGTGCTAATTACGCGAAAAATCTATAAAGGTTTTATCCGAATACTATTTAGTAAATACCGCACCAGCCGATCGATTTCTTTTTCACCTGCTTCAAATTCAACGTCTGATACAAATTTAGATTCTGAAATTAAATAATTATTATTAAAAACTGCTGGAATCCAGTTGCAAAAATCCGCGGCTAGTTGCTTTGAATCATGTTTGATAAATTCCTGAGCAGCGATTCCATCTTTAAGCACTTTTTCATAAATGATTTTTAGTCTTTCCTGAAAATCCGGAAAAGTGTGCCTGATTACACTGTTGATTTCGAAATAGGAACTTAGGCTGATGCTATATTTTATGATACGTTCCTGGATAAGTTTAGGAATGTAACGGGTTATTCTGATCATTTTTTCAGAGGCACTTATGTCTAAATTCAAAATGGTTGTAAAAAACGCTGAAAATTCGGAAAGCGTATCTTCTATTATTTCCGTAAACAGGGCCTCTTTATTTTCGAAATAATAGTAGAGGGAATTCTTTTTCATGCCCAGCATTCCGGCGATATCTTCGAGGGTTGTCTTGTAAAAGCCGTAGGCTGCAAAGGATTTTATCCCGGCCTGCTTAATGGCGTCCCTTTTTTTATCAAATTTTTTCATCGTTTTCTCGAACTTTTGGTTAAAAAATTCGAAAATTAAAAAAATGGAGATTGCCAGTCAAATTTATTTTCTATGCATAACACTTTTTTAAGCCAAAGGCGTCTTTTAATTATGGTGAATGGTGCTTTGCATTTTATTTGGCAGATACCTATTTTACGAGCACATCGTTTGATGTGAGCAAAATAGTGCCGATGAGGAGGTGTGCAATTTTAATTAATGAAATTATTAGTAATTTGGCGCCGTTGCCAAAAAATAAATATGTGTCGGCATTTGTATCCGGCGATGAAACGGATCGCATTAAGCTCCGGTATTATTTTGATGCAGAAACCGGTCGTTTTTACGCAAAGGTAGTATTTGGTAAAAAGGCGCAAGGTCCACCAGGGCATGTACATGGCGGCGCCGTAGCTGCGGTTTTAGATGAAGCCATGGGAGGTGCATCCTGGCTGAACGGATTTACTGCGCTAACCGCTAACCTGGAAATAATGTATCAGAATGCGCTTCCGCTTGAAAAAGAATATTTTATTGAAACCTGGGTTGACAAAATTCAGAAGAAAAAGATTTATATTTGCGGAAAAATTGTTTCGGCAGAGGGAGTTGTCTTTGCGGAATCCAATGGTTTATTTATAGAAAAAAGTATTGCCCATTTTAAATCGATGGGAAAAATTCCCAAAGATTTTTTGATTCAACCTTAGAATTGTAAGTATTTGAAAGCCATTGCATTTGGAGAGCAGCGATTCTGCTTATCTTTAAGATAAAAGAGAACCGTTTTTAATTCCGGGTAACGATTATAATTTAATCCAAAAGAAGATTTTCCTTCTCATGGAGTTTTAATGAACTGGCTTATTTTTTTCATCAATATCAGTTTTGTTTTGGGCTTTCTTCTTCTTTTATTAGTGTTTAGGATTTCTTCCTATAAAGCAAAAATATATGCTTTACATCTAAAAGTGGAAGACGCTAAAAAGCAAACCGCGGAATTTGAGGCATTACTGCAAGATTCCGAAGTGTTGGTGTATGTCCACGATATTTCCGGTAAAATAACTTACATAAACGGTGTGGCCGAATCCACACTAGGTTTAAATCCCGATATTTTAATAGGGAAGTCTATGCAGTCCCTTATGTATTCCAAAAAAGGAATAAGTTGGGATGATTATATTCAAACGCTTCTCCACGAAAACGAGGCCGAGGGAACTTTCTATTTAATTAATTCCGCTTCTGATGTCGTTTCGTTTGCCTACAAATGCCGTGGGATTTTTGAAGATAATTCAATGGTTGGTGTAAACGGGCATGCCTGGAGAATGGCTGTGTTAGGACCGACTTTAAAACAAAACATAGCGGCACATCCTTCCTTTGAAAAAAAAATGAAGCTTGAACGGGAGAGATATAAAAATACCGCCCATAATTTAAAAAATATCTTTGCAGCTGTTTTAGGATTTAGTGAGATAATAAAGGAAGAAAAACTAAGCCGAAATGATTTAGAGAATTATAATGCCGAAATCTGTGCTGCCGGTAAACGGGGTATTGAATTACTTGGAGAGTGGCTGGATTTTTCAGATGATACCGCAAAAAAGCAGGAAGCGCGTAAATCTAAAAAATCAGGAACAAGAAATGAGCAAAAGCAAACTCCCGCGTTGAAGAGGGGTAAAGGCCGGATTCTGTATGTGGATGATGACAAGGCATTATTATTAATGTATACACGGTTTTTAGAGAAACTGGGGTATTCCGTTGAAGGATTTGCCAATGGGAACGATGCGCTGCTGGTGTTTGAGAAAAACTCAGACCAGTTTGATCTTATCATTACAGACTGGATGATGCCCGAAATGTCAGGAAAGGAATTGGCCGGCAAAATAAAAACTATTAACAGGGATGTTCCGATTATAGTACTATCTGGGAAAAGTATTTCAGAAAAAATTAGTTTTAACATTTTTTCGGCTCTGGAAAAGCCGGTCGATCCGGTTAAAATGAGTGAAATAATTTCGGAGGCTCTGTCCAAAAAACAGTGAGAAAAGTTAAAAAATATCAAGTAGTATATTTGCAAGAACTCTAAAAAGACTGTATATTTACGCATCTGAAGAAAACAATTCGAAAGGTGGCAATGTTTCGGTTTTCAGGCTTCCCCCGGCCTTAGCTGATGTGTCACCTTTCTTTTTCTCTGGTCGAATTTATCTGGGGACGATTCTGGATTCGACGGGCAGGAGAAGGATTTAAACGGCAACCCGGGCTTCTAACTATCCCGTCCCGTAAGGGATCCCTTCGGGGATTAAACTGGTTAGAGCATAATAATTGCTGATTACGATTACGCACTGGCAGCTTAGATAGCAGCCACGATTATTCTATACTCCAATTCGCCGGGGTTTGAATAATCGCCGATTTTGGGCGGATTACAGATTAGTGCTGTCCGGACACTCATTTGTATTTTTTACGGACTGGTTTGATAATGGGTTTGCTGGTTGACCAATTATTGAATGAGATTTAATAACCAACTATGGTTGTAGATGTTTATTTTGGTCCCTGTTCGGACCCGGGTTCAAATCCCGGCGTCTCCACAAATATGAAGAGTTTAGTGCTAATCATTCTGGCGGTTTTGTTTGTCTGGTTATTACTGCAAGCGCAAAAAGAGCAGAAAAAAATGAGCCGGATCAAACGGCGTCTGGTCGACAAAATTCGTAGTAGAGAACGTTAAAAATATTTGACAAAAATTTTCAATCGTTTTATATTTAGCGTCTTCAATTATGAAGAATTAAGCGAGAGTAGCTTCCCGCCTGGCGGGAGTAGAGCATCCCGAGAATCGGGACCAAGGTTGGGGTAACCTTGGCGCGTAAATTTTTTGAAAAATAATTATATGTACACTAAGCGAGAGTAGCTCAGCTGGTAGAGCACAACCTTGCCAAGGTTGGGGTCGCGGGTTCGAATCCCGTCTCTCGCTCTTTTTATTGGTGAAAGAAAATAATTCACCAAATGCATTTAAAGGAATTCTTATAGAG
>JANTFQ010000109.1 GCA_024763405.1 Calditrichaceae bacterium | reverse complement strand
TACCCGCCGGCAGTGGAAAAGCAGGAAATATCTGCATCCAAAATCCCTGGCCGGGACGAATGCTCACCATTTGGGGTGATGACCAACGCTTTGTGGATCAGTATTACCAACGCTATAATAAAGATCCCAAGAGCAAGGACTGGCGTGACTGGCCCTATTTTGCCGGTGATGGCGCGGTAGAAGCGCCGGATGGCTATTTCCGGATTCTGGGCCGCATCGATGATGTTATTAATGTGGCCGGCCATCGTCTCGGAACTAAAGAGCTGGAATCTGCCGCATTGATGGCTTCGGAAGTAGGTGAAGCAGCGGTTGTTCCTGTAGCTGATCCGATTAAGGGTAAAATTCCGCATGTATTTGTTTCGCTTAAACCGGGTATCGAACCTACCAAAGAAGTGGAACAAAAAATAACGAATACTCTGGCAACGGAAATCGGCCCCATCGCCAAACCGGGCCGTGTCTGGATTGTACCGGATATGCCTAAAACCCGTTCCGGTAAAATTATGCGCCGTGTTCTTTCGGCCATTGCCAACGGTCAGGATACAGGAGATGTAACCACACTGGCAAATCCGCAAATCGTGGCGGAAATACAAAAAATGGCATAGAAATTTGCCAATCAAAAGCCTCTGCATTGCAGGGGCTTTTTTTATAGCGCTGGTTTGAACAATTGTGTAATTTGCGCTTGAAAAAAAGCAGAGTGAAAAAGAATTGGGTATTAAAATTTTTTTGATGCATAAGTTGGGACATTGTTGGGTTAAAACTGAATAAACCCACTTGATTCCCATCCGTAAACGGGATTTCGCAATCTCAACGTTCGCCTACCCACACGCCGATGGGTGGGAATGACTGATTATCTCGTACGGTAGGACGTGTCATCCCGATTTTCGGGGTCCAGTAACCTTGAACAAAGATAGTGCAAAGAATCGCCCAGATTAGACGATGATTATTGATTAGTGTCCGTCCATAAAGTCAGAAAATAATGAGAATTTTTATGATTCTTTCTGTCGTCATAAATACCTCATCCCCAAACCCCTTCTCCTACAAGGAGAAGGGGAACTTTCTTTTCTCCCTCTCCTTTTAGGAGAGGGTCGGGGTGAGGTTTTAGACTACTTTAAAGACAGACACTAATTACTTCCGGTTTTATAAAAGAAAGTTTAACCACAGAGGAGCACGGAGAATCTCAGCGATTTTTTTTAAAGTAATCCAGCGCTTGTTTTGTGGTCATTCCCGCAGTTTTGGTGGGAATCCACAAAAGACATTCTGTGAATTTAAGCAAGACGGGATTTACAACTAATTCTGTTTGCATTCAATGGATTTATATGAAGGGAAATAGATGTTTCGCATTATTCCGGACGGACTGAATTATCGGGAACATGTTTTGCTGAAAGATGGACAGGGAATCTTACTTCGCCCCGCTGTGCCCGCGGATGTGCCGCTGGTGGAATCATTCATGAAGCGTGTTTCCAAAGAAAGTCTGCGCATGCGCTTTATGGTTTCCATGAACGAGGTACCACACGCCGTAATCGAGGATTTGTGTAACGGTGATTTTATGGAATCGGGCTGCCTGCTGGCCATCTCTTCCAAGGAAACGGAACCCCGTGTAATCGGGCTGGGTAATTTTATCGGAATGGGAAACAACCGCCTGGCCGAAGTGGCTTTTATGACAGAAGAATCATATCAGGGAAAAGGGATTAGCACCCTCATTCTGGAGCGTCTCGCCGGCCTGGCTGCGGCACAAGGTTATGTGGACCTGGAAGCGGAAGTGCTGCCCGATAATCGGGCGATGCTGGGGGTTTTTAAAAGTTCCGGTTTTAATATTCATCAGGTTTGGGATACGGATACGGTTCACCTGGAACTGCCTGTAAATAATGCCGCGGCCTTATGGGAACGGGCCGGTTTGCGCGAACGGATTGCGGCGGCAAATTCATTATTGGCCCTGCTTAAACCAAAAGTGATTGCGGTTGTCGGCGCCTCACGGGAGCAGGGTGCCATCGGAAATATGATGTTTCATAATATTTTATCTGCAAATTTTAGCGGAACCGTTTATCCGGTAAATGTGGAAGCCGATTCGGTGAATGGGGTGAAAGCGTATGCCACGATTAAAGAAATACCCGACCCCATTGATTTGGCTGTGATTGCAGTGCCCGCGGAAGTGGTGCAGGAAGTGGCGAAAAAAGCTATTCAAAAAGGCGCAAAAGGATTGGTGGTTGTAACGGCCGGATTTGCCGAAGCCGGCGAGGTTGGCGCCGAACGTCAGAAAAAATTAGTAGCGCTAACTGAAAAAAACGGCGTTCGCCTCTTAGGGCCCAGTTGTTTGGGTTTAATGAATACGGCTGCGGATATTAATTTAAATGCCAGTCTTGCGCCCCTTTTACCGCCACGTGGTCCGGTCGGTTTTTTCTCACATTCGGCCGCGCTGGGACTGGTAATTCTGGAATATGCGGTCAATAAAGGCCTTGGTTTTTCAAGTTTTGTTTCGGCGGGTAACCGGGCCGATGTTTCGGGAAACGACTTGCTGCAATTTTGGGAAGAAGACCCGCAAACAGAAATGGCGCTGCTCTATCTGGAAACCTTCCGTAACCCGCGGCGCTTTGTACGCATTGCTCGGCGTATGTCCTATAAAAAACCAATTTTATGTGTTAAGAGCGCGCGCAGCCATGCCGGCCGTCTGGCAACGGAAGAAAAAAGCGGCCTGCGCAGCGGCAGTGCGGCACAGGTGGACGCTCTGTTTCATCAGACCGGAATTATTTTCAATGAAACCCTGGAAGAGATGTTTGATGTCGCTTTGGTTTTGGCCCACCAGCCCCTTCCGAGGGGAAATAAGGTAGCCATTGTCGCTAACTCTACCGGAATGGCTACGCTCTTTGCCGATTCCAGTGCGGCACACGGCTTGGAACTGTCTGGTCCCGGACTGGTGGATTTAGGCGCATTTACGGATCCCGAGACCTATGAAAATGCGGTATTTACCGCTTTAAAGGATGACGCCGTGGACGCCTTACTCATTGGTTTTGCCTGTGTGGGCAGTTGCGGCCCCCGACCCGTAGAGCGCGCGATTCGTAAAGGAATTGAACGGGCACAAGAAGAAAACGGAATGGAAAAACCGGTTTTATTGTGCTTAATGGGAGCGCAGGGTAGTTTGGCTTCCATGCGGAAAGGGGAGCGGAACAGTGCACGGGCGCTGCCTGCATTTCTTTTTCCCGAGTCAGCTTCACGGGCGCTTGGGAAAGTGGTTCAGTATGTGCATTTTAAAAATAAACCCCAGGGCGAGATGGCCTGGTTTACGGATACGCAGGGGGATTTGGCGCGCCGTATTGCCCGAGAACAACTGGAAACAATTGGCGCGGCTGAGTTGTTCGAATTAAAAGCAGAGCAGATTACGGAAATATTACGAGCTTTTGGTTTGCGCGAAGGGGAGACGGCATCAGACCCTGAAGCACAGGTTTTAATAAAGGTGGAGTCTGATTCCCTGTTTGGTCCACTGATTCGGCTCGATATCCCGGAACGCGCATCTGTTGTACGGATTACGCCCCTTTCGGTTAATGATTTAGATGAAATGCTGGAAGAAGCAGAGTTTGACGGAAATCCGGATTTGCCTCAGGTACTCGGACGCATTTCACAAATGATCGAAGAAATTCCCTGGCTGTGGAATTTAAGCATGCGCGTTCGCCCCGGAAAAGAAGGCTGCGAAGTTTCTTCTGTAACGATGCGTTTAAAGCCGGGGGCCGGGAACAGGCCATTATTTTAACCCCAATGAAAAGAGGGAGAGGACAAAATGCTTATTCAGGAAATTTTGCACGCTGACCCCATTTGCGTCAGCCCGGAAACAACTCTCTGCGACGCCTATGCATTGATGCAAGAAAAAGGCATACGGCATTTGCCGGTTTTGCAGGATGAAAAACTAAGCGGAATCATTACCGACCGGGATTTGCGTTTGGCAACGAGCAGGCTGGCAAAGCGTCCTTTTGAACCAAGCGCTTCGGTGGGTGCTGTGATGACAACCAAAGTGCAAACCGCTCATCCAAACGATCCGGTGGAACGGGCCACTCAATTAATGCGCGAACTCAAAATTGGCTGCCTGCCGGTGGTGGAAGAAGGTAAGTTGGTGGGTATTGTCACCAGCGCCGATTTGCTGGATGCGCTGCTGCGTTTAACAGGCGTGCATCAGCCTTCGGGACGGTTAGACATCCGGATGAAAGATACCCCCGGTGAACTGGCCCGGCTGGCCCTGCTTCTTGGGGAGCGCAATATAAATATCCATTCAATTTTAACTTATTTGGAAGGCGGCGATAAATCACGGCTGGTATTGCGGGTTAGTACTATGGAAATCCGTTCTCTGGCCGAAGCGCTTTGCAGCGCCGGGTTTGAAGTTTTATGGCCGCCGCATATCTCATGCGTCGAGTAATTTATCATCCCGAATTTCAGCAGTATAATTTAGGTGCTGAGCATCCCTTTAGTCCGCTGCGTGTGGAAATGGTTCTGGATTTACTGAAAGAATGGGGGCATACTCCGGAATTTTCTTCGCCGCAGGAAGTGGGGCCGGACGAACTGGAAACGGTGCATGATTCGGAATATATAAAAGCGGTGGAAGCGGTTTCTTCCGGGAAGGCAGTAGCGGATATTGGAAAATACGGACTGGGAACCGCAGATAATCCCATCATGAAAGGGATGGCTTCCGGCGCCCGGAAAATTGCGGGGGGTACGCTTCTGGGAGCACAGATGCTGCTGGAGGGTTCCGCCCGAAAAGTGCTGCAGTTAGGCGGTGGATTTCATCATGCGCAGAGGTCACTTGCCGCCGGTTTTTGTTTATACAACGATCTTGCCCTGGCCATCAATGAAATGATCGCAAAAGGCTGGCATGTGGCCTATCTCGATATTGATGTGCACCATGGTGACGGTGTACAGCAAATATTTTATAGTAATGATAAAGTGATGACCATTTCACTGCATGAGTCGGGCGAGTATATTTTCCCCGGCAGCGGATGGGTACATGAATTGGGCCGCGGCATGGGACGATCACTGAAATTAAATCTTCCTTTGGAACCTTTTACCGAAGGGGAGTCCTATATGGAAGTGGTTGAAAAAGTGGTGGAGGAAGCGTTGTACTGGTTTAAACCGGACGCCCTGATTGTGCAGGCCGGCGCCGACGCTCATTTCTCAGATCCGCTGGCTGACCTTATGCTGACCACACAAGATTACGAGCGTTTATTCAGGAAAATATTTCAACTGTCCGAAACCCTGTGCAACAACCGCCTGCTGATAACCTTAGGTGGCGGGTATTCGTTTCAGGCTACGGCGCGTATCTGGACTATTCTTTACAAGATGTTCATGGAGCTGGAACTCCCTGAAACTTTGCCGGATGCCTGGCGCGCCCGCTGGGAATCCAGGCTGAAGATTAAAATCCCGTCTAATCTACACGATCCCAATCCGGCTTTCGATCCCATTCCCCGTAAGGCGGAAGTCGTTCGCGCTAACCGTGATCTGATTCAGCGTTTAATGGATGCCGTAGCTGCCGACTGGCTATAAAAGGGCGTTAATCGGTGGCTTTTTAATCAATAGAATACCCGCACAATTCAACATAGCGCCCTTCTATTTTCTGAAACCATAAAACGCTTTAATCTTTTTGTTTTCCATCCACCAGGCAGAAAAAGCGGTAAACAGAACGATAGCAGCCATAATAAAAAGCAGCCGCATCCAGGGCATACCCATACTCATTCGGGCCTGAATATAACTTACCGTAGCCTGAATCCAGATTAAGGAGGCGAGTCCCAGAACAATTTGCCAGGCGCGCAGAATATAGGTTTTTTTAATGAAAAGCGTACCGATTAAAAGTAAAAAAATGACTGCCGGAATATTGTAACCAGCTCGGGAAATATGTGCCGAAAATAAAAGGGCGCTGAATAAAACGGGGAGTAAGCGAACAAACATAAAATCCTCTTTTCTTAATTATTCTGCGAATCCTTGTAGGATTCTTAGTGGTAAAGATAGTAACTTTACGAAACTGTCAAAGTTTCGCAAGGAATTTCCGGTGAAGCCTTTTGGGATTCGATAGATAGCGAGCGGTTTAACAGAATCATATCCCAAGCCAATAACCGGCAGCGCTAAACCATACTAAAACCTGGCCGTAAAAAAACTCACGCATTCCAACTGCTCGTACGGTCGATTTTTTACGCAAAGAAGATAGACCCAAAAAAGTGCGCAAGGTTAATACGCCAACGGCTGTCAATCCAAGCCAGGGTGTGATTCCCATCAGGCTCAGCAGGAAAATCAAAACAAGGCTAAACCCGCTGCTAAAAAGCGCTGCACCGTTTTCGGGCTCTTGCTTTTTTTCGAGCCGCAGCCGTGCCCGTACATAAAACGGAGTCGGTACAAAACGGGCTGCCAGCAGCAGTCCCAAACCCAGCGCCTTGTTATCAGACCATCCTGCTGCAAGAACTATACTAACGGCAATCAGACCGATGGCAGCCGGAGCCATAATCTCTACGAAAATGCGCCGGCTGTAATGTAACAAATCCAGAATTAAATAAAAAGCCATCAGGATTAAGGCGCTGTAAAAAGGAGCGGCGCTGTGAAAAGAAGTTTGTTTTAAAAAAAGAACAAAAAAATACAAAGCCGCCGTTAAGTAAAGTACCAGAAAAAGACCCGCTGTTTTGCGCAGATCTTTGTTTTGGCCAAACAGTATTTTTACGGGCTGATGCGCAAAAAAAGCCAGCATCGTACCCAGTGCCAGCAATAACCCGGCGGATGTGTAAGCAGTTAGCAGTCCCAGCATTAAGGGTTCGATGGTAAAACCGTAAGCGCCGTGTTCACGCGGCAGGGCAACTGATTTATAATGGTTGAAATTCAATATCATTCAAATCCTTTTAGTTGATTAAATCTTACATTCGCGGGGGATGGGTTTGTGCTCCCGGCGCAGATAGCGTTCGATTTTTTTTAGTTGTTCCGCGTTCAGTAATTTTTCTATCAGCGGAAAGAGCTGCCGTTCTTCAAAGCGGATATGATCGTGCAGCAATTCTCCGAAGCGTCCCACATACACAAACACTTCGGAGTCTAACGGATCAATTTGTGCAAATATTTCAGCAAACTGTTGGTGCTCGTCCAGCATCCGTTTTATCAAATCTCCGGCTTCGGGAAAAGGTTTTATGGGGATTAAGAAACTATCTTCTTCCTGTTTAAAATGGTGACGCAGATAGTTGGTATAAATGTCATCAATGTAGGGAAGCAAATGGACCGGATTCGCTTCTTTCTTTAAATCGTTTTTAATACGGGCTGCGATCACCAGGCCATCGTGATGTTCCCAGGACAGCGTTTCCAATTCTTTCGATCGTTTCATTTCGGCGCCTTTTAATGGTAAATTCCTTTGATGAATAAATGTAGCATTTGATACCTTTTAGCCAAAATCTTTTATCGGAAACCGTTTGGTTGAGTCCGGTTTGTTCAATCAGAGATGAAGGAAGC
>JANTFQ010000108.1 GCA_024763405.1 Calditrichaceae bacterium | reverse complement strand
TATCAATGTTTACCAGATTCTGTTCCGGGTGTTTTCTCCCGCCTTTGGGCGGAATACTGGAAACGGTGCCTTCGAGCATTTTCAGGATGGCCTGCTGTACACCTTCACCGGAGACATCCCGGGTGATGGAAGGGTTACTGGTTTTGCGGGCAATTTTATCAATTTCATCGATATAAATAATGCCGCGCTGTGCCAGATCCACATTATAATTAGCCGCCTGGTAGAGGCGCACTAAAATATTTTCCACATCTTCACCCACATACCCCGCTTCGGTCAATACAGTGGCATCGGCAATGGTAAAAGGAACATTTAAAATTCTGGCCAGGGTTTGTGCCAGCAAAGTCTTACCGGTTCCGGTCGGGCCGATAAGCAGAATATTGCTCTTTTCAATTTCCACGTCTTCTTTGTCGAGCGATATATTATTGATACGCTTATAATGGTTGTACACCGCTACCGACAAAATCTGTTTCGAACGTTCCTGACCGATAACGTGCCGATCCAACTCCTGCTTAATTTCCTGCGGGGAAATTAGTTTTTCTTTACTTCCCAGAGGCGCCTGTTTTTTATGGCGGGAAATAATTTCCACCGCGCTGTTTACACAGTCATTACAAATATGAACATCCGGACCGGAAACAAGGCTTTCCACCTCGTCAGCTGAACGTCCGCAGAAGGAACATCTGAATATTTGATTTCGCATATTTCGTTTACTCATCTTATTTTTTCTCTTGTGGCTTTTCCTTGGCGCGTGATTCCAGCACTTTATCAATAATACCGTATTCCAGCGCTTCTCCGGCAGACAAGAAATAATTACGATCGGTATCAACCTCGATCTGCTTGATGGTTTTCCCGGTAGCATCCGCAAGAATTTTATTAAGTGTTTCACGGATACGTAAAATTTCGTTCGCGGCAATCTGAATATCCGACGCCTGACCTTCCGCGCCGCCCAAAGGCTGGTGGATCATAATACGGGCATTGGGCAGCGCATAGCGTTTGCCTTTTGTTCCCGCCGCCAGCAGCAACGCGCCCATACTCGCCGCCTGCCCCATACAGGTGGTCACAACATCCGGCTTGATATATTGAATTGTATCGTAAATCGCCAACCCGGACGAGACGATTCCGCCGGGTGAATTAATATAAATAAAAATATCCTTTTCCGGATCTTCCGCCTCCAGAAACAGCAGCTGAGATATGATCAAACTGGAAACGACATCATCGATGGGCGTACCCAGAAAAATTATCCGTTCTTTTAACAAACGTGAATAAATATCATATGCGCGTTCGCCTCTGCCGGTCTGTTCGATCACCATTGGTACAAGAGCCATTAAAACCCCTTTCGGTAACTCTGTTCAAAAATAATGTATCTTCCCCTTTGGGGAAAGCTGACATTCCGATACAACGACAAATTCTTTTTACTTGTTCCCAAAATCAAAGAGGGAAGTGAACCTTGCCGTTTTACCGGAAATGGTTTTTGTTAATCTAATTTAATTGGGTTTTCCGTCACCTTTGAATTTTCAATCAAAAAATCAAAAATCTTTTTATTGCGAATATCTTCTTTTACACGTACCATCAACTGTTCGTTTGACTTGTAAACTTCACGCAATTTATCATCGTTTAATTCTTCGAGGAATTTAGCTTCGTCCTCTTCGGTCACGTCAATATTTTCCTTCTTACCAATTTCTTCACGCAGGTAAACCCATTTCATCGTAAACATCGCTTCCGCCTCGTATTGCTTGCGGATCATATCTTCCTTTAATTTCGGGTCACGTTGTTTCACATCTTCAACGATGCGGTCCAGATAGTCCTGCACCATCACAGAAGGAATATCAAATGGATTCTCTTCTACCAGCGCCTGGGAAAGGTCAGCGGAGAGGCGGTTTTCCGATTCGTGCTGATACTGATGCTCCAGGTTTTCCCGGGCCGCTTTGCGCAATTCTTCTACCGTTTCGAAGGATTCGCCTAAGTCTTTTACAAATTCGTCATTCATTTCCGGCAGTATTTCCTGTTCCACGTTTTTTACCTTCACAACGTAGCGTTCTTTTTTACCGGCATATTCTTTTTGCGGAAAATCATCGGGATAGACTTTGGCGATTTCTTTTTCTTCATCGGCCTTTAAACCAATCAGTTGCTGCTCCAGTTCGGGATCAAATTTTCCCTCGCCGATATGAACGGTAATATTATCGTATTTTTTACCGGCAACCGGCTTACCTTCATCGTCTAATTCCTGCATATCGAGGTGTACCAGGCAGCCTTCTTCGGCAGGGCCGTCCAGAACCGTAATTTCCGCTTTTTCTTTGCGGAAGCGGTCCATTGTATCATCAACCAGTTTCTCGGTAACTTCATAAACGTCTTTAGTCAGCTCCAGACCGGTGTATTTTTTCAATTCGATTTCCGGATAGGTCTCAACTTCTACAACCATAACCAGATTGCCGTCCTCGTTAAAATCAACCTTCTTTGCTTCCGGTGTTCCGACGACAGCCAATTTATTTTCTTCAACCGAATTACGCAGTCCCTGATCAACTGCCGCTTCCAGCGTATAGGCTTCAATGGCGTCACCATAACTTTTTTTAATGAGACCCATCGGGGCCTTACCTTTTCTGAAACCCGGCATCTGTACTTCTTTGCGTACCTGCTTTGCCTGGTCTTCCCGGATCGGGTCCAGGGCTTCTTTTTCCATCGTAATGGTAAGCTCTTTTTTACAATTTGATATATTTTTTATCTCTGTGGAAATCATCCGTTCCGTTTCCTCCTGGATTATATGTGATTCAAAGCTGAGTAATATACCAGTTTTACTATCTGAAATCAATTTTGAATGGATGTTCATAATAATACCCTGCGCTTGTAAAGAATTCAAATAAAATGATTTTTAATTGCGTGATGCGCGGCATTTATGCTAAATTATGGCAAGACCTAATTTCGGGGAATCAACCGATGCGTTTTTTAGTGTTCGTTTTTTTGGTACTGGGGATTCTAAACTGCAGCCAACAGAATTCCACCGAAAACACAGAGAACAATCCGCCGGTTATCAACGCTATAATTGCTCTGCCGGACAGTATCGAGATTAACGAAAGTATTACGATCTTCTGTTCTGCAAAGGATGAAGACGGCGATCACCTAACCTACCAATGGGATTCTCAAACCGTGGGTACGATTCAGACCCAGGCCAGTGACAGCGTGATTACCTGGATTGCACCGGACTATTATTGCCAGCCCTGGATCATCTGTACCGTTAGCGACCCGGACGGAGCCACTGCCAGTGACAGTGTTCGGGTTTATGTTTTGGACCCTACACCCTGATGCACCAGCCCTCAGTTTTCTGAAAGTGCGTCAGATTTCTGATATATTTTATCCTCCCTTTCTGTACCGCTCCCTGTTTTAAAGCCCTTCTATTTTTGGCACGTTGTTTGTGTGATGACGCACCGTGACCGATACAGGCCATTCGGACAATAATAATTGAGCAAATCAGACGTTCCATTTTTAATATTGTAATTGGCAAAAAATGACACATACAAAACATCAATCACCGAATTTTTGAAATTATTCCGGATGACAGAGGTACCCTTTGTTTGGAATTTTATTATTGTATACTGAAACAGAAATGGTTTTTCTTTAAACCATTTCGTCTTTTCAGTTATACCGATATTCCAATTTGCAACCCAATTGCTGATTGGTATGATTTAGAATTTATTTGATATTTGAGTTTTGTTAATTGCTATTTCTGGTTTATCCAGGTTAGGAGAATCAATGAAAACCCTTTTAATGCTGCTGTTGCCGGTCGTTCTCTTTGCCCAATATTGGGGCGAACGACCCAATGAAAAAAGCTTTGAACAATCATCCCTCTATTTTAACAGCTACTATTTAAATCCTTTTGGGATGTACGGATTTTCGGATGTGAGCCTTGGTTTAATCGATAATCCCTTTCTGCGCACGCAACTGAATCCCGCCTTTATTCCAACTGATTCGGTTGCCGCTAATCAGATATACCTGGATTTCCGGGGTGATCGCAACGATGTGGCATTAGCGCGCTACTACCCGGTAACACCGTATTACGATTATGCGTCCTCTATGAACTACTATCCCGACCCGCGCTGGTACACCGTAACCCGCAACGAACCGGAACCGCTGTTTTCATTTGGACTGAATAAGCAGTTATCAGACGATCTTTATTTTTCCGGCAGCTACCAGTTTGTGTTTAAAGAGGAAGGCTACTACCAAACACCTACCTGGATTTACAATTCCCGTTATGGAATGGATGAAAAGGGCACTTCTATTATTGACGACAGCAATGTGCCCATTACCGATCGTTCAGCCGGTGAAGACGAAATGCATACGCAGGGTCATCTATGGTCGGCCAATCTGGCCTACCGCCTTTCGGACTGGATTCGCGTAGGGGTGAATGCAAACGCAATCATCCACGAACGCAGCGGCGCCTACGCCAATTTAAATTCCGACCGCTATTCGGAGGCGCAGACAGATGACTGGTTTAACAGTTATTCTAAAGAAAGGACGAATAAATATAAACATCTTGACCTCGGAGCCGGGGTTCAGTTTGACGTCTCTGCCGATTTAACCGCCGGTGTAAAACTCAGCTATCTCGATGGAAGCGCCAAACAGAATTTCATCAAAAAAGATTCTTCCATCTACTCTTACAGTTGGGAGGACGGAATATACCACAGTAATAGCAACAGCTACCGCTACGGAACGACCGATCAATCCTGGAATCATAAGGGGCACACCTCAAGCGCTTTGATTCAGCTCGATTACCGTCTGTCCCAAACACGCAGTATGCATTTTTACTACCAATATACCAAACGCGATCTGGAACTAAGTAACCAGTCATCCATTATGGATACTTCTTTATATGTCGGAAATTACCAGTCCGTTAATTACAGCTCTTACTATAATTCCTGGTACCGGATGGATGATAATCGCAGCGCCAGCGGTTCTTCCAATCTGAAGGGTTGGCAGGCGATGCTCAGCTTCCGCTGGTTCGAAAGTGCGCGTTCACGCGTTAAATTTGGTATTTTTTTCTCCAACAAATATTATAAAAAACAGACCAGCGAACCGGTCATTGCAGAAAGCCAATCCCACCATTATAGTAATTACACCAACCCTGATGAAAATAATACATATACACGCCATACTTATTTATTCGAGGACAAACGCTTAGAATGGACGACCAGTACCCAAAAACAAACCCTGCAGCTTCCGGTAATGCTGGAGTTTGATCTCAAAGAGAACTGGACCCTGATGCTGGCCGTGAACCGCATTTGGAATTACTGGAAAATCAAAGAACAGACGACGGCCTTTTTTAAAAAACGCATCGAACAAAAAAACGGCGATGATGTGGCACAGATTACAACTAATTTCGGAGAACGCTGGAGCGAACCGGACCGTATTATTTCCGAAGATGAAACCGCTTTTCTGAGCGGGCTGCGCATTAATATTTCACCTAAGTTTCAGATTATAGTCACCGCCAGTCCGTCATTTGAACCGGTTTTACATATGGCGCAATGGCAGCTGGGGTTCAGGGCAGGATTATAAAAAGATAAACAGCAAATAACAAATGACAAACAGTCGTTCATTCATCCGAAATTAAACCGCCGGCAACTGGTGAATTGTAGTTTCCCCCGTTGATTGGATGGCGTTGCAAAAAGAATTTTTAGCCACTGAGAACACAGAGTTTACGGATGAGAAAATATAAGAATTAAAGTATTAAATACTCAGCACTTTTATTTTTGATTTTTGACGAATGTGGTTAGTTTTTAACCTATGCTTATCCGTGTAAATCAGTGGCTTATTTTTTTGTTCATGAGGCGTTCGTTCATATATATTTGTTTAGGGAGAATAAAAATGAAGTCAAATTTCGTACTTTTAAGTTTTCTGCTTATCCTCTTTACCGGCTGCAGCGGAATTACAGACAAACCACCGACAAAAAAATTTCTTTTGGGCGATACGGTTACCGTGACATACGATCAAACGGTTGTCAATAACGAGGAGAACATTCGCTTACATTTCATAACTCTGGTTAGCGACAACCGCTGCCCTGTGGACCTGGAATGCTATTGGGAAGGAAACGCTGAGGTGAAATTTGATTTTATTGCCGATGGAAAAGAATCCGCATTTTCTTTAAACACTTTTTTCGGATACACGCACGATACAACGATTACGCCCTATTGGATAACATTGGTTGGATTGGAGCCCCTGCCGCATTCAAAGGAATATTTGTTCCCGGGTCAATACCGGGCCCGGTTGTTGATTACGAAAAGAATATCCCCATATTATTAAATTTTTATCGTTGCAAATATGTTATATTCTTATGAAACAACATAATTACGAAATGTAAAAAGAAATGTGGTTCTATGTTTAAGCGACGGGTTTTTAGAGAAGGTTTTATGCGTCTGAAATATGTTTTTATTTTTTGCCTTCTTCTCCTCGTTTCGTGTATTTTTAATACCGAAACCGGTCAGGAGCAGGTGGAATCCGTTTTTATTCTCAGCGACACCAGCGACGTGGAACAAAACACCTTCCACGAAAACGAAGCATTTGAAGTGATTTATTCGATTCACAACCGCTCCAAAAAGACTCTGTCTTACCATTCGGGAATACCCGTTGTTTTTTTTAAGATCTGGCAAAATGATGCGCTTGTCTGTTCTTCCACCGATTATATGGGTTACGCTGCCATTCTCATTACCGGAACGATTCCGCCGGATTCTCTCCTTCGGTTTAGCTGGCGGGCGCCAAACACCTCAGGCCGGAAGAGCGCTCAAAAAATCATTAATCTTAAAGCCGGACTATACGAAGTAGAAGTGCTGCATCCTGCATTTTTTGATGAATACAAACTGAGCCAAACCAAAACCCTTCCGCTGGAGATCGTTCCGTGAAAAAATTTAACTTGATCTTTTACCTGTTTTTGTTCATTCTGTTAAACGTTTCCTGTAAAAAGTCTATTTCGGAAATTGAATCTTCCTCGCTTTATGGCGTCTGGGTCGAGACTGACTGGAATAACGGAATTCAGGAATTACGAAAATCGGTGGAACCGGATGAACACAAGTACGGTTTTATCATCTATGAAAACGGCTGCTTTGTGGAACACGCCAATTCCGGCGGCTGCGCCACACCGCCTATCGTTTATGCAAACTATGAGGGGAACTGGAATTATATCAGCAGCGATTCTCTGCATATCACAGTGGATTCCTGGAACGGAACAACTGCGTATGACATTAAAATTATTTCGATTGAAGCTTCTAAATTAAGAATTAAAAGAGTGTATTAATTAATCCTGAAAGCGTATGCAAAAATTTTTCGGACGGAGCATTAAAACAAGCGCCATCTTTATTTTTGGTTCCCTCACCCTGATCCTGGTCTTTGTGATGGCCCGCCTTTCGTATGTGTCCGTGAAAAATATTTACCTAAAGCAATTGCACGAACAGGTCAATTTAGTAAGCGCTCTGGCCGCATCCGAAATCG
>JANTFQ010000107.1 GCA_024763405.1 Calditrichaceae bacterium | reverse complement strand
CTAAAAAAAGTATTGGATTTTTAGGATTGTTTTTAAGCGGTACTCGAAAAGAGAAGTTAAGCTATTGGCTATATTTTTTATAGGGAATTTAATCGGATACTAATAAGTATAAGTCGTTTTTATGATCAAATCCGTAGTCTCAACTCTTAAAGACCGCAAGTACTATTTACATGCTACTGTTGGCAGACACCCGACGCTGTATTACAAATTGTATGCCCGGCGCTATCCGTTTTCCGAAATGGCGGTTCGGGATGAAACCGATATTTGTATCGAAGGCTTTCCGCGCTCGGCAAATTCCTACGCTGTGGTCGCTTTTAAATTAGATAATCCCGGCATAAAACCCGGACACCACCTGCACGTACCGGCGCAAATTATGCGTGCCTGTCAGTTGAATAAACCGGTGATAACCGTTATCCGTGAACCGCAGGAAGCGGTGGCTTCTTTTTTAGTATTCCAGTCCTCGGTCAATGTCGATTTGTATTTAAAACTCTATATTGATTTTTATAAATCGCTGTTTTCCTATCAAGATAAAATAATCGTTGCCGATTTTAAAACAGTAACGAGCGATTTTAATTCTGTAATAGAACGGGTTAACCAAAAATACGGCACACAATTCAACGGGATTAAAGATCTGAATCAGCGGCAGAATAAAATATTCAGCCGTCTGGAAGAAATTAACCGGCAGTTCTTTGCCGGCCATCAACAGAAGAGTATGGCGCCGGACAAGCGGCGTGAAAAGATAAAAGAGCAGGCCCGGCAGCGCGTGTTAAAAAATTCGCGGCTTGCAGCGGCGCAACAAATATACGATTCGTTTATAAAGGAGAGCGGAATTTAGTGGCCGAGACCAAATTCGAAGAAATCCAGCGTAAGTCAGCCCGCGGCATCAAATGGCAGGGAATGGCCGAAATCTTTATGCGCCTGCTGCAGTTTATGGTAACCATCGTACTGGCCCGTTTGCTGATGCCCAAAGATTTTGGACTTATCAGTGTCGCTTTGATTTTTACACAACTGGCCTTTGCCGTATTCGATCTGGGTTTCAGCGCGGCGCTGGTGCAAAAGAAAGAAGTGCAGGAGAAGCACCTGTCCACCACCTTTGTGGTCAATATTTTTTCGGCGGTTGTTTTTACATTACTGGTATTTTCCCTCTCCTCTGCCATTGCTTCTTATTTTGGCTACCGTCAGCTTAAAAGTATCCTGCGTTTAATGACGCTGATCTTTTTCTTCTATGCGTTCAGCTCGGTGCCGCGTGTGCTGTTGATGCGCACGCTGCGTTTCAAACGCTTAAGCAGCCTGCAAGCGCTTTCGACCGTTGTTTACGGAACGGTGGGTATTGCACTGGCCTGGAGCGGCTGGGGTGTGTGGAGCATCGTCTTTGCCAGTCTCTGCGAGCAATTAGTATTAACGCTGCTGCTGAATATTTTTTCCTTCTGGCGCATCAAATGGAAATTTGATAGAGAGGCCTTTAAGGAGTTAGCCGGATTTGGCGGCAGGGTGCTCGGTACGCGCGTTAGCGCCTATTTTAATAATAATATCCCGAATTTTGTCATCGGAAAATGGCTGGGGGCGCAGCAATTAGGTTATTTTTCAATTGCTTATCAGCTTACGGAATTTCCGGTGCAGCGGATCTCAAAGAACATACTAAAAGTAATGTTCCCGGCCTTTTCAAAATTACAGGATTCGGCGGAAGAGTATAATCAATTGCTTTTAAAAGTGGTTTATTATATGGCGCTGCTGGTATTTCCCATTTTTATCGGATTAATTCTTATCGCCCCCTTTTTTGTGCATATTTTTTATGGTGCACGCTGGCAGGCGGCCATTGTGCCCATCCAGTTGCTTAGTCTTATGGGTTTACTCCGCTCCTACTGGGTTATCAACAGTCTGGTCTTTCTCTCAAAGGGGCGCCCTGCGGTGGAATTAAAAATAAATATTTTTTACGCCTTTCTAACGGTTCCGGTGTTAATCTATGCGATCCGTGTCGATTTAAATACAGTGGTTATGGCGGTGGTTGCCATTATGTTTGTCTTTTATCAAGTTGGGCTTTACAAGGCGCTGCAAATGGTGCGCCTGTCCTATCACCGCTTTTTTAAAGCACTCATCGTTCCGGCTTTTGCCACGGCTTTGTTTGTCCTGTTCCAGCAATTTGTATTGCTGCCGCAAACCGGGGGACTTCAGCCCGTCTGGCAGCTTATTCTCACCATCGGTTCTTCGGCTGTCCTTTATATCGTTACGGTTGTCCTGCTGGACCGCAGTATTATCGTTAAGCTGAAAGGGTTGATGCGATCGTGAAAAAATTTCAGGTAGTTATTATTGGCGGAGGCCCTGCAGGGGCTGCTGCGGCACTCTATTTTAAAGAGGCGAACGTCACGGTTGCTCTGGTGGACAAGGCAATTTTTCCACGGGATAAGTCCTGCGGGGACGGAATTCCCTTAAAAACTTTCCGTTTATTAGAAGAGTTAGGATTTAAAGAAGAGGAGCTTTTTAAAGGCGGATTCCGAATCAGCGGGATGTCGGTGTATGCACCGGACGGAACCCCGGCACATTTCGGCAAGGCTTCGGTAGACAGCGCTACAAAAAGCGGCTGCATTCCGCGAAAATATTTTGATAACCTCTTGTTTCAAAAAGCAAAACATAAAGCCGATGCCGTTTTTGAGGGATATAAACTGGAGCGGATGACTAAAATTACATCCGGTTGGCTGTTAAAATTAAAAGATATAAAACAGGGAAAAATAACGGAAATCGAAACAGAGCTGCTCATCGGGGCGGATGGAGCCGGTTCCTTTACAGCCCGCAAAAGTGGCCTGTTTCCGGTGGATGAACGCCATAGTTTTGAAGGCTTACGTCTTTACTATGCTGGAAAAACCTTCCGTAACCGGGTAGAAATTTTTTATGACAAGCGGATTCTTCCCGGTTATGTATGGGTTTTCCCGGTGGCGGAAAACAGGGCCAACGTGGGAATTATGGCCCCGCGCCGGAATTCCAGAAAAAATAAAACAGGGCTGCGACAGGTGTTTGATACGGTTCTGCAAACCAACCCCGATGTTAAGGAAGCGCTCAGCGGAGCTGAACCCGACAGTTCTGTCCGCGGAGCGATGCTTCCCCTGGGAAATGCTCCGGGAAAACGTACCGCAGACCACTTGATATTGATTGGCGACGCGGCGGCTTTTATTAATCCCCTGACAGGCGGCGGAATATATTTTGCCCTGCAAAGCGCAAAAGCAGCCGCCCGCATCGGAGCAAAGGCGCTGCAAAAGGGAAGATGCACAGAAGATGATTTAAGCGAATACGAACGCTGGTATAAGGATGTGTTGAGTCCTGGATTTTATTATGCAGACTGGTTCAAGCGGCGCTTTGCTTCGGACCAGTTTACTAATCGTTTTATTAAAAGTGCTTCCCGCTTTAAACCGGCCGCCACTTTTTTTATGATGATTTACGGCCGTCCGCTGCCCAAACGGGTCTTCTGGAATCCCTTGTTTTGGATAAAAATATTTCTTCGCTGAAGGCTTCGATTTGTAATCCCTGTCAATTACACCGCCGTTAAAAATTATTAAAATTAATATTACAGAGTCTATACCTGCTGCTGCCGGTGTAATAAACAGTCTCTGTTTTGTCCTGATGCACGACAGGAATATCTCTGGCGTAAAATTTTTTTAATTGGAAAAATTGGTATTGAGAAACAGAACGATGATTTCTAAAATAAGTATCTTTCTATTGACCGCTGCTCTGGTATTTGCCCAGGATCCCATAAAATGGACAAAAAATGTGGTCAGTGATTCTCTGCGTATGGCCAAAAAAGTATATATTACCGATATCAATGCAGATGGTTATCCGGATATTGTGGCTGCAGCCAGCAATCTCAGTGCCGATACAGCCAATGTGGTCTGGTATGAAAATGATGGAGATTTGCATTTTGTCGATCACAGGGTATCATCCACTCTTTTCGGCGCCCGGTCTGTATGGGCAGCAGATATTACAGGAAATTCCTATCCGGATATTTTAGCCGGTGCCCCCGGTGATACTTCCTTACTGTTATTTAAAAACGATGGCACTCCGGGAAACGATGACAATAACTGGTGTTCACAGAATATTGGTCCAATGGATAGTGTTATCTATTCTATTTGTGCAAAAGATATTGACCAGGATAATGACATCGATTTTGCCGTCACCTATTACAATATTGAAAATAATGATGGGGGCGATAAAATTCGCCTGTTTTATAACAATGGAATGAATGCCGATACCGTTAGTTATACCGTTGATACCTTGGTTCAGGATTATGAATCCGCTTCAACTGTTTTTATTGATGATATTAATTTAGATAATGAATGGGATATTTTAAGCATCGCCGCTGGTGATGCCTCCGGCACTAATAATGGAAGAGATATATCCTGGTGGGAAAATAATGGCGCTGAATTGTATACACAGCACACGGTTTCGTCTTCCATACCCGGGCCTTGGTATGGAGAAACCGCGGATGTAGACAATGACGGTGACCCGGATATAATTTGCGCGGCCTGGGGCAGCGGCCAGCTTTTATGGTGGGCGAATGACGGAATGGGAGGATTTGGCGGTAGTCAGACAATCGTTTCGGATTTTACAAATGCGCGTAGCATACACGGTGCAGATATCGACGGCGATGGGGATACGGATATTTTAGGCACCGCTGACGATGATAATATGGTCACCTGGTTTGAAAATGATGGCAATCAGAATTTTACCCGCCATAACATCGCGGTTGATTTTTTACAGGCTTATTTTGGGACATCTTCCGATATGGACGGTGACGGCGATATGGATATCATTGCCTCTGCCCAGGATGATTATGAGGTTACCGTTTGGGAAAATAATTTGGCCGAAGATACACTGCTCAGTGCCGGCGACCCTGCTCCGGTTTCGTTTAACAAAGACAGCCTGCTCATTGATTATGAAGCTGGTTTTGGAGGCGGTGTAACCACTTCTTTTTATAACCACGGGGAAACTTTATATCCTTTTCAATTAGAACCGGGTCTGCAAAGCATCGCCGCAAAGGGATTCTACACCATCACCACAAATGCCTCTGCTTATCGGGCAGATCTTGAATTCAATTATAATTTATTACAGTGGCGCGGCTTAGCTTCGAATGAATCGGATTTGCGAATATGTTTTTTAGATAATAGTGGAAAATGGACCATTGCCGGGGAAACCACACAGACTATAAATACGCTGTCAAAAACAATTACCGTTTCCGGATTATCTGTTGAGCTGCATAAGTATTCTGCTTTTACATTAGGTTCAGTTTCAATTTCCGGATTGCATAACAGCGAGGAGCAAAGTTTGGCGGAAGGAGGATATATTCTTGGACAAAATTATCCAAATCCATTTAATCAAACCACAGTATTCCGGGTTTTCCTTCCTCAAAATACAGAGATGCTGGACCTGTCCATTTATGATTTATTAGGGAGGAAGGTAAAAACAATTTTTTCGGGCGCACTGTCTGCCGGTACCTATACGTTCCGTTGGGACGGAACAGAAAATCGAGGCCGGCCGGCTGCTTCGGGAATGTATATTTATCGTTTGCGTTTCAACAATCAGGTTTATCAACATAAATTAATGTTAGCCGAATAATCGTCCCTGTTCATGCAGTAAAGCCCATTTAATAAAGGGATAAAATAGGTAACTACTGAAATAATAAGCTGCCTTATTCTATTTCAGAATTTTTTACAAAGTACTAAAGAATTTTTCAATTAAGCGAAAGTACAATCTATGCTGCAAAGAGTTTTCATTTTTTTTCTACTAACAGCCTTTGCCATTGCTCAGGACCCGGTTACCTGGACTAAAAGTGTTATTACGGATTCGTTGGGTAAAGCAAAAAAAGTCTTTCCCGTAGATCTGGATGCCGATAGTAATATGGATATTGTGGCGGTTGGCAGTAATACTTCCTCGGATACGTCGAATGTGGTCTGGTATGAAAACAGCGGCACGGGAACATTTACCGACCACCGGGTAACGGCCGGCTTATTTGGAGCTCGTTCTGTCTGGGCCGCTGATATTACGGGAAATAATTATCCGGATATTTTGGCCGGTTCGCCGGGGGATACAACCCTGATGCTTTATAAAAATGATGGATCACCGGGCAATGATGATGATATTTGGGCTGCTCAGACCCTGGGTCTCAAAGACAGCACTATTTATTCTATTTTTAGCAAAGACCTCGATCGGGACGGCGATGAAGATATTCTGGCAACATATTATAATATTGATAATAATGATGGTGGCGATAAAATCCGTATTTTCTATAATGATGGAATTGTTAGCGATACCGTTTCATATACGGTCGATACGCTGATCCAAAATTATGAAGCCTCTACTTCTGTTTATGTGGACGATATTGACCAGGATGGTGAATGGGATATTATTTCCAGCGCCGGCGGGGCCAATACAAGCGGTAATCCGGGAAAAGATGTTTCCTGGTGGACAAATGACGGCAGTGAGAACTTTACACAGAGCTCCATCTCAACGACTGTTTATGGTCCCTGGCATGTCGCTACTGCGGATGTTGATGGTGATGGTGACCCGGATGTTTTAAATGCCGGCTGGGGAGGGAATGAACTGGTCTGGTGGGCGAATGACGGCAGCGGTAATTTTGGAACTAAAAATATTATCGTCTCGAATTTTAAGCGCGCCCGCAGCATTCAGGGCACGGATATTGATAGTGACGGCGATATCGATATTTTAGGTACGGCTGACGAAGACAATACTATAGCCTGGTTCGAAAATGATGGCAGTCAAAGTTTTACGCAGCACACGCTTTCCTCAACTTTTAATTATGCGTATTTCAGTTATCCCTTCGATATGGACGGCGACGGAGATATGGATGTCCTGGGATCGGCACAGGATGATAATGAAATAGCGCTGTGGGTAAGCGATCTGGCAGAAGAAAAAACAATCGCTTCCGGTGATCCGGCTTCGGAATCTTTTGCAGCGGGAAAAGTTTTAATTGATTTTGCCAGCGGATTCAGCGGCGGCAATACTTCCGTTTTTTATAATCATAATAAAAACAGTAATCGTTCGCTTTTGGGCAGCGGAATTCATCATATTGCCGTTAGCGGATTTTATACCATCGTTACCGCGGCTTCCTCCTATGACGCCACGATTGAATTTTATTATTCCGGGATTTCCGAATGGTCGGCCATTTCCGACGAAACAACGTTGGTCATCTGTTACTGGAACCCGGACGGCGGAACGGCGGGACAATGGGAAGTATTGAAATCGGGGAACCAAACCGTGACCCCCGCAGCAGATAAAATTACCGTCACCGGCGTTACCGCAGAGCTGTTTAAATATTCGCTTTTTACGCTGGGCTCTACAACATCCGATAATTCCCTGCCGGTTCAGTTGCTTTCCTTTAAAGCCAATCTGAAACAGAAAGGAATGGAACTCTCCTGGGAAACAGCGTCGGAACTGAATAATGCCGGCTTTGAATTGTGGCGTTCCAATGGAACAGACAGTGTGTACAAGCTGATCGATTCATACAAAACCAATCAGGAA
>JANTFQ010000106.1 GCA_024763405.1 Calditrichaceae bacterium | reverse complement strand
TTTTGGAAGGGAGGGGAAATCCGCCGGCTGGCGGAAGGGGAGGGTTATTTTGAAGAAATTCTAATAAATTTTAGATCATCAACATTTAACCGGACACTAATGATTGAAGTTGTTTTATGAAAAATAACAGAAAAATAATTATTGTTGGCGACCGGGTTTTAGTGAAGCCCGATGAAGAGCGTGCCCGCACTGCGCTGGGGCTTTATCTCCCGCAGGGAGTAGAATCTAAAGAAAAAATCCAGGGTGGTTATATCGAAAAAACAGGCCCCGGTTATCCGCTGCCGGCTCCCGGTGATGTGAGCGATGACCCCTGGAACCAGGAGCAGAAAGAACCGCGTTATCTGCCGCTTCAGGCACAGGAAGGAGATTACGCCCTGTTTGTACGCAAGGCCGCCCTGGAAATCGAATTTGAAAATAATAAATATCTAATCGTTCCCCAGGCGGCAATTTTGCTGCTCATCCGTGATGATATCCTCGAACGTTTAAGCAACGATATTGAGGAATAACGCTTCTTTCATTTTTCCATTATTAGTCCTATATTCTTTAAAATTTTGAGAATCAAGCTATGACGCAACGCGACGATCATTTTTTTCAGCACCTCATCACCGTTGTTCTGTTCCTGCTTCTTTTGTTAATAACCGGTACTTTGGGGTACAGTTGGCTGGAAGGATGGAACTGGTTTGACGCGCTTTATATGACTTTTATCTCCTTTTCTACTGTGGGATTTAATGAAATCAGGCCGCTGCACATGGGCAGCCGTCTTTTTACGATGCTGCTGATTCTGTTAGGTATGGTTGTTATTGCCATGCTTTCGGCCAGTGTTACCAGCTGGTTTGTGCGCAACGAATTATTAACTAAAAGAAAGATGG
This sequence comes from Calditrichaceae bacterium, assembly GCA_024763405.1. GTDB lineage: Bacteria > Calditrichota > Calditrichia > Calditrichales > Calditrichaceae > JANTFQ01. Next base: position 6,730 of record JANTFQ010000106.1, on the reverse strand, counting down.
TAAAGATGAAACAAAAAATTTCCCGTCTTAAAAATCATATTATTATCTGCGGCGCCGGAGATACCGGGCTGACCATTATTAATGAATTCCGGCAGGCAAAGAAAGAATTTGTCGTGATTGAGGAAAAAGCGGAAACCGTCAGTGAACTATTTGAAAAAGATCCGTATCTGTATGTAATAGAAGGAAACGCCACAAAAGATGAAATTCTGGAAGAAGCCAATATCCGTAACGCAGATGGGTTGATAACGGCGCTTTCTTTAGACGCTGATAATTTATTTGTGGTCGTTTCGGCACGGTCACTTAATCCAAAATTAAATATTATTTCGCGTGCCGTGGAAAAAAATACGGAAAGTAAACTATACAATGCAGGGGCCAGTTATGTTATTTCACCGAATATGGTGGAAGGAATGCGTATGGCATCGGTTATCCTTCGTCCTACGGTGGTAAATTTTTTAGAGGTTATGACCCGCGGCGAGGGCCTGGCTGTACAGATGGAAGAAATCGATATCCCGGAAAGTTCTGTCTTCTCCGGAAAAAGTCTTGCAGAAATTGGTATTCCGCAACGGACAGGACTCATCGTTTTAGCAGTGAAACATATCAAAGAAAAAAAATGGAATTTTAATCCGGGTCCTTCCTATATCTTAACCCGCGACGATACAATGATTGTACTCGGTGAACCGGAAAAAATTGAAAAATTACGGAATTTGCTGAATGCATAATATTCTTCGATTATCGAGAAATAAATATAAAACGCCGCTACGAAAAGCGTTTTTTCTACTGTTTTTTTATCTCTCCTTTTTTTCGCTTCATGCGCAGCATACCCCGCTCTATTTTCGCCACTTAACTGTAGAAGATGGTTTAGGAAGTAATACCGTCCACTCCATTATACAAGACAGTGTGGGCTTTATGTGGTTTGGAACCAATGCCGGTTTGGAACGCTATGACGGGTATGAATTTAAGACTATTTTGATTGACAGCCATTATGAAGAAAAAGTTAAAGTATTCACCATTTTGGAAGACTGGAACAAAGAGCCTTTTTTTTGGTTGGGAACTTCAGAGGGATTGTATGCTTATTATCCTTCCTCCGATACCGCCGTAAAGCAGGATATACCAGGTAAAAGTAAAAGAATAAAAAATATCGTAAAAATCGTTAAAGATTTTAAGGGACTGCTTTGGCTGGTTGGAACCTCTTATTTAAAACGCTTTAACCCCGTTACAGGCGAAATCCGCACCTTTACGCGTATCCCCGGAGATCCCGAAAGTCTGCCTTCCCCTGAGATTAGAACTATATTCGAAGATTCTTTTCACAAGCTTTGGGTTGGCACTAAAAACGGCCTTGCGTTTTATGACCGTAAAAATGATAATTTTTCAAAAAAAATGCCTTTCACTTTAGTTAAACATCACAAAGGATTAAATCAGATAAATTCTATTCAGGAAGATGGAAAAGGAAATTTATGGATTTTATCATGGAAACATGGACTTTTAAAATACAACCGGGATGAAGATAAATTTGTCAATTATTCCAGGAATCTGCAATCACTCAGCTATAATTCACGGAATTTGCTTGTTGATAATAATGGATTCCTCTGGCTGGCGTCTAGTAGGGGAGGAGGCTTAACAAAATTTGATCCTAAAACAGAATTATTTGAGTATTACAAATACAGTAATGCAGATCCCAATAGTTTATCAAGTAATTTTTTAAATTGTATTTTTCAGGACAAGCAGGGTGTTATCTGGATTGGAACAAAACATAAGGGGATTGAACGGTTTGCCGGGAACTCTGTGTTTTTTGTGAATTATCAGAATGAATTGTACAAAGGGAACCGGAGTTTGCGGAAAATTAAAACAATTTTAAGGGAGGATAATGATCTTATATGGGCGGGTATGAATAAAAGGGATTTGCTTAAGATTGACACACATACTTTAAATATTAAAAAATATTCCATACCTGTTCTTAAGGGAGATAGGGCAAAATCTTCCATCTATACAATTCACAAAGTGAATCCGTCTTTTTTTATCCTGGGATTAATAAATTATGGCCTGATTAGATATAATCCTGTCTCCGAAAAATTTACACCGCTTCTGCAAAATATTCCCCAAGAAAAAGGCCGCTTATCTGTTTTTACTGGGATTCAGGATAAAAATGGAATTCTCTGGTATGGATTGTTCAGAACAGGCGTTCTGCGTTTCAATCCCAAAACACTGGCCTATAAATATTGTCCCACGAGTACTTCTGAGAAAACAAAAAATCGTGTTTTAAGCCTGATTCAAACCAGCAATGGTGCTCTGCTTGCTGCAACACAAAATTCAAGAATATTAAAATATAATATTAAAAATGACAGATTTGAAGATTACTATGTTTTTGAAAAAAAAGTACAAATACGCGATTTATATAAAGATGCCAGTAATCGTTTGTGGATGGCAACCAATCATGGGTTGTATATGCTGGAGATAAAAACAGGGGCCGTATCACATTTTAATTATAAACAAGGGATCTCCAGCAATGTTTTAAATTGTATTACGCCGGACGATGCCGGGAAATTATGGTTGAGCTTTAACGATGGACTGATCTGTTTTGATCCTGAAACCAGAATGGGGAATACGTTTGATTATATAAGTGGAATCGCTTCCATATCCTTTCGACAGAATGTATCTTTCAAATCGAAAGATGGCGTTCTTCTATTTGGCGGAACCGGTGGCTTTACTCTGGTAAAGCCCGATTCTAATTTATTCTATAAGCTGCCTTCGATTATGTTTAGTAAATCGGAAATTTATGTAAATAATTATAATGACAACGATAAAGGACTGTTTAAACAAAATTTTACCGGCAATAATCAACTGGAACTACCTTATGATAATTATGGTTTTTTATTTGAATTTTCATTAAATGATTTTGAATCGCCTTTTCGCAGTCACTACCAATATAAACTGGAAGGCGGAGCCGGGCATTGGCAGGATTTGGGCAGACGGCATTCGATTTCATTCGTTTCCCTCTCTCCGGGGAAGTACAAACTGCATGTAAAAGGGCAGAATGCACAAGGCCTTTGGAGCCGCAATGAATTGGTTGCCGAGTTTGAAATTCTGCCTCCATTCTGGCAAACATGGTGGTTTCGTTCATGGACGGTTTTCCTATTGCTTCTGGTAATCGTGCTGGGATATCAAATTCGTGTGTATGCCATCCGCCGCCGAAATGCGGAGTTGGAAGAGCTGAATAAAAAATTGAATAATCAAATAATGACCCGACGCCAGATTGAGCGGATGCTTACCGAAAATGAAATAAAATACCGGACACTCGTGGAAGGAATCGGAGATGGTATTTATACCCTGAATGCGGCCGGCGTCTTTCATTTTATGAATAAAATAGCAGCTGCCCGTATGGGCGGTAAACCATCGGATTTCAGCGGGCACTCCATTTATGAATATTATCCCGATAAAGTTGTCAAGCCGTTGATGCTGCTGGTTAACAAGGTAATAAAGGATGGTAACAGCAGAGAAATTGACGCCGAAATTGAAGTTAACGGCGCCATGAAAAATTTTAATGTCGGTATTCATCCTTTAAAAAATGAACGCGGTGAAATTACATTAACTTTGCATATTGCGGTAGATACATCCGAACGGGTGAAATTGGAAGAACAATTACGGCAGGCTCAAAAAATGGAAGCGGTGGGAAATCTGGCCGGCGGTATTGCCCATGATTTTAACAATCTTTTATCCGTCATCCGCGGCTACAGTTTTTTATTATTGCAGGAAGAGAAACTGGAAGATTCCATTTATAAAAGTATTAAAGAAATTGATATGGCCGGAGAACGGGCGCAGAACCTCACCCGTCAGCTTTTGGCTTTTAGCCGTAAGCAAATGCTAAAACCAAAAGTAATGAACCTGAACACACATATTAATGAAATTAAAACCATGCTTAAACGGCTCATTCCTGAAAATATTGAGGTGAAGTTTGAGCTGGACTCAGAGCTAAACCATATCTTTGCCGATCCCGGACAGATGGAACAGGTAATTATGAATCTGATGGTCAATGCCCGGGATGCCATGCCTGTGGGCGGCTGTTTGACCATTAAAACCGCAAATGCATTGCTTCCTCAAAAATTAGTAAATAAAGATGAAGATAATAATATGTTTATTTCTATTTCGGTCACAGATACCGGTATCGGAATGACAAAGGAAGTTCAGCAAAAAATCTTTGATCCTTTTTTTACAACCAAAGAAACAGGCAAGGGAACAGGGTTGGGCTTATCCACAGTATTTGGTATTGTGAAACAGAGTGAAGGGTATGTTTGGGTTGAGAGTGTCTATAAAAAAGGGAGTACCTTTTTTGTGTATCTGCCGGCGGTTAATAAAACCGTAATTGCGGAAGAAACAACAGAGGCTAAAGAAGATTTTCCGCAGGGACACGAAACGATATTGGTTGTTGAGGATGAAGCCTCGGTCCGGAAAATGATCGTTAAAATGCTGAATCTGTATGGATATACCGTATTAGAAGCAAATGACGGCTGGAAAGGATTATCCCTGTACGAACAAAATCGGGATTCGATTGATTTGATTTTAACGGATGTGGTTATGCCGGGAATTAGCGGTGTTGAGCTGATAAAAAAAGTACATACAATTAATGCGCAGCAGAAAGTTATTTATATGTCCGGATACACGGATAATGAAATTGTACAGAGTGGTATTGTTAGAAGGGGGATCCATTTTCTGCAAAAGCCCTTTGCGCCGGAAGCCCTGATGAACGCCCTGGGCGAGTTGTGTTCTGCTAATAACCCAGTTTCGATGTAATGATCTTTTTTAAATGTTCTGCCGGTTTATAATCCGGTTTAAGTTCTAAGGTTTTCCGGCAATTTTCAAAAGCGCTTGCAAAATCATTGATATCAATATAGGTGAGCGCACGCATGTGATAGGTTTCGTACTGGTAGGGATCGAGTTCCAGTGATTTCTCGAAATCCATAAGCGCTTTTTCATAATTTTGAAGAATCCGGTAGGCCATCCCGCGATTATTGAAACCATTGGGATTCTTAGGCTCAAACTCAATAGCCTTGTTAAAATCTCTCAGTGATTTCTCATATTTCGACTGTACAAAATAGGCCATTCCCCTGTGATTATACACAATCGCCCTTATCCTGGGCTCCAGTTTATACTTTAAAATACGCGAATAAATAGAAGCCGCTTGTTTATATTTACGGGAGCTGTGTGCTTCCAGAGCTTCAAAAATATCCTTTTCCACACGATTTTTCGGTTTTAAAGGCATGATGGAGATTTTCTCTTTTTCTTCCAGGGGAGGTTCTTCCATAAAATTGACCAGCGAAATGGGAGAATTTCCCTGTACCTTTTCGATAAAACTATCGTGACGCTGTTCCCGCCATTGTGCTAATCCTTTTTGATAGTCCCGGATCTCCTGAAAAATAATATCAGACAAAGTAAGTGAAGCATTCAGCGAGGCCATTTTTCGTTTAATAGAGTCGTTAGGCATGGATAGATTGGATTTATAAATCAGTTCATGTTCCACCTCGGCCCAGGCGTCCTGCAGGGTGGTTCGAACCTGGATTTCACAGACCTTGCGCATATACGGTATTGTGTCTTTAACATGTTTGTCGGAAATATCAATTAGAATATGGATGGAATCGTAGCTGAATTCCCGGAAGGAATTTTTAGCGCCCTTATATTCAATTTCAATTATTTTAAAATTTTTTGTAATCAGGTCCTGTACCAGTTCCACATCTTCCAGAAAGGGGAGAACCACGCGCAAACCCAGCAGATCATTGATTAGTGTAAAGCTTTCGCCTTCGCGGCGCATACGCATTAATTTGTCAAAATAACTGTCGAACGACTTGAGCCTGTATTTTATATTATAATTAAGATTAGTCTTTATCAGGATTGTTCGTACTTTTTTGTATAATTTATTTAGTGTTTCCTGATATTGATGCCGGTGTCGGTCATAAAAAAGCTCAAGTCTGTGCCGTTCCGGAATGGAAATTTTTGGTTGTTCAACGATTTGCATATGCAACGGATTCTCCCCGTCTTTCTTTTTTCAGGTAAAACAATTTACGCTGTCGCGCCTGCACGATACCAGGCTGTTCAGTTGTCAATTTGCTTTTTACGCTCTATCTAAACGCGCGTTCCATTCATCTAGTTTCGCTTTTGTCTGTTCAAAAAGAGCGCCTGTATCGCCTTCAATTTTGATAGATTGAATCTGATCATTCTGCGCGATACTATTAACCACCGCCTGGTCTTCGTCGCTTAATACTTCACCAAAAACGGTATGTTTTCCATCGAGCCAGGGTGTGGGAACATGGGTAATAAAAAACTGGCTGCCGTTTGTGCCGGGACCGGCGTTGGCCATAGACAGTCTGCCCGGTTTGTTATGCAGTAAATCAGGATGAAATTCATCTTCAAACTGGTAGCCGGGGCCGCCGGTACCTGTCCCCAGCGGGCAGCCACCCTGAATCATAAAATCACTGATAACGCGGTGAAATTTCAATGAATCATAATAGCCCCGATTGGCAAGATTGATAAAATTCGCGGTGGTGAAGGGCGCTTCATCGGTAAAAAGTTTAAGATGAATGTCCCCTTTATTGGTAACTATTTTTGCATTAATTCCTGACATTTTCTTCCTTTCATTAATATTGTTATTTATAGTTCGTATCATATGACCATAGGAGTTAAATTCTCATCAAACTAAAAATGGAGGTGCTCCTATGGCTTATCTTAATCAAGATTACGGCAT
>JANTFQ010000105.1 GCA_024763405.1 Calditrichaceae bacterium | reverse complement strand
GCCTGTTTAAAAGCGGATTCTTTCTCTGCCATAATTCATACAGCAGAAGCGCTTTAATGATAAAAAAAGTTGAACAAACAAACATTTGATAGTAAATTAAACGTTCGTTTTGAAAACTTGGAGTGAATATAAAAATGTATACGTTTTTAGTAATAATGTTTATTATCGTTAGTTTTGCTATGGTTGTTGTTATTTTACTGCAGGCGGGAAAAGGGCAGGGGCTGGCCGGCGCTATTGGTGGCGGTGCAGGCGGTAGTTCTGTTTTCGGTGGTCGGGGTGCAGCCGATTTTCTTAGTAAGGCTACTACCTGGGCGGCTATCTTATATATGGCCTTTGCCGTTCTTATCGGCGTACTTTATAAATCAGAAGCCGATTCCGCACAGCAGAGTTTGATTCAACAGCGGGCACAACAGCAGGAAGCTATGCCGGCTCCAAATCTTCCGGTGGCACCGGTGCAACAAACACCTCCTCCTCAGGGGAATACACCGACAAAATAAGTCTTTGCTGGAGTGGTGGAATTTGGTAGACACGCTATCTTGAGGGGGTAGTGGGTGAGATACCCGTGCGGGTTCAAGTCCCGCCTCCAGCACACAGGCGTTCCATATAGGGACGCCTTTTTTATTGGGTGGATTTAGATGTTACAATATCTTCAGCACATCGATACAAGCCTCTTTGTTTTCTTCAATCAAACTCTGGCAAATCCCGTCTTTGACGTCATAATGCCGTTTATCACCAATAAAAGAACCTGGTTTCCGGTTTGGCTGATTACGATTATAATGCTGATTTGGAAAGGCGGTAAACGCGGACGATGGGCGGTGCTGACGGCACTACTGGCCTTTGCTTTAGCGGACCCGCTGGCGAGCCGGATATTTAAACCTTTGTTTCACAGAATTCGTCCTTGTAACGCACTGGAAGGCGTGCATTTGCTTGTCCATAAAAGCAGAGGGCTTTCGTTGCCGTCGGCTCACGCGGCTAATTTCTTTGCCCTGGCAACTGCCTTCTCCTATTTCTATCGCCGCTTTCAATGGCTGCTCTGGTCGGTTGCTATTTTGGTTGCCTATTCCAGAGTTGCCGTTGGTGTGCACTATCCGTTTGATGTTCTGGCGGGGGCAATGCTGGGGATCGCCTGTGGTGCTTTCTGGATTTTTATTCTGAAAAAGCGTAAAATTCAGTTCTAAGTTTTTATTTTATATTTTCTGATTCAGATTTAAATCTGCTTTGTTTAATGGGATCAAATCTTTATATTGACCTTTTCTTTGGAGATTATATGGACGCTGTACAAGCCTATAAAAAAATGGCCGATACAATTTTGTCTTTTATTGAAGAACACGACAATTTTCTTCTGTCTGCGCATATCAATGCCGACGGCGATGCCTATGCTTCGATGATTGCGGTGCACCTGCTGCTCACGGAATTGGGGAAAAACTCGGTGATGATTTTAACGGATGCAGAAACGGTTCAGCGGTATGATTTTTTAAAACATTTTGACAGAATCCTGTCCTATTCAAAGGAATTGGATTTAATTCCGTATTTCCCGGATGGAAAGCCCCGAGCCGCAATCATTTTGGATGTGCCCAGCTATTACCGGCTTGGCAAGGTACAAAATCTGCTGCCCAGTTCCGAGCACGTGATTAAAATTGATCACCATCCCATTGAAGATAATTTTGGCGGAATTGACTGGGTGGATACGGGTTCGTCGTCCACAACGGCAATGGTGTATGAATTGTATGTGCAGTCAGGGATTAAAATTGACCTGGATATGGCGAAGGCCTTGTACACCGGAATCTTATATGACACCGGCCGTTTTTCATTTTCTAACACCACGGCACGGGATTACTCCATTGCTGCGAAGATGCTGAAAATAGGCGTTCGTCCGGCAGAAATTACAGGACGTATATTTTTTGAGAATAGTTTTGACGCCCTTAAAACCATCGGGAAGGGACTGTTCTCACTGGAAAGCCATCTGAATGGTTTGGTAAATTCCATCTATCTCAGCCAAAGTGATCTGATTGTTCAGGATCAGAGTGAAATAGAAGAACTGGCAAATTTAAGCGTTTCCATTAAAGGCGGAGATACCGGCTTATTCATCCGCGAGATCAAACCGGATTTTCATAAAATCAGCTTACGCTCCAAAGAAAAAATTGATGTTAATCAGGTTGCCAAAGCGTTTGACGGCGGCGGCCATAAGCGGGCCGCAGGCTGCCGGATCGCAGGTAAGCGGCAGGAAGTCATTGCCTCCCTTCTCTCCGAAATTAAGAAACAGTTTAACCATAGTTGAGCGCTTGCCGGTTTAATACCCAAATAATACAGCTGGATTTCCCCCGAGTACTCGGGGGGACTGACCAACACACCCATTGGGTAGAACCTGTCGTCCCGAATATCAATTGAGAATAACTTAAATAATTCTTAAAAAATCGCTCAGATTAGGTATTCCTCAAATAATTTCTTTTAGAAATCCACTAACATATTTATGAAGAACACTTCCGATAAGAGTTTGATATGGAATCCCTTCTCTTACAGCACGCCTTTGTAATGCTGATAGATCATTTTCGGAAATTCTTATATTAATTTTCTTATTCTTTTTCATAGTATTTCGTGCAATAGATTGATAATCAACATCAGAATTATTTGCTTTCAGCTTACCGCTTTCGAATGCCTCTAAAATTTCATCTTCAGATTCATCTAATTTTATTTTTTTGGATAATTTATTCATTTTTGCCACCTAAATATTTTTTTGTTGCTTTCCTACTCGGTATAATTGTTTTTAAAAATAATGAGTCTTCACCATCTATAACAAATGGAACTAAATAGGCATATCCATCGATATCAACTATCAATATTTTCTGATTAGGATATTTCTTTTTATTTGGATGGTCTGTCTCAATTACTTTTGTTCCAGATTCTATTCTTTGAACAATTTCTTCAAATGTAATCCCTCGCTGTTTAGCAAGAAGTTCATTCTTTTCTGTATTCCATTTGAATACTTTCATTGTAGAATATTATGACAACGTAATGGCAATGTCAACACAAATTTATTATAACAAACTATTTTGATGGAAAAATAGTTTCCAAGAACAGGTTTATAGAATGTACACTTAAAATGTTTTGTACCGGTTCGTACAGCAAACTGTACGGTATGGTACAACCTTGTTTTCTTTTCCAAAACAATCTTTCTTTTTAATTCCTTTATCCATAATAAGTTAACCGCTTAAATTTTTTTTGGCACATCTTGTGCTAAATAAGAAGCAGCTAACGAAATTTCAGAATCTAACCAAGGGCCCGGAAGGATTCATTAATTTAAGTAAAACTTATTTGGAGGAAAAAATGAAACGTTTAATGTATGGTTTATTAGGACTCAGTTTTCTTACGCTTATCGGCTGTAATACAAACAGCGTAAACGATGACAAGTTAAGCGCCTGGGAAGAAGAAAATACCCAGGAAGTTCAAGATGTGTTAAGTGCTGATGAAGATTTAAACTTTACCGTTCTGGATGAAGGTGATGAAAATAATATCGACAATGATGATCCCAATTGGCTGGGCGGCAGCGCTTCTCTCGGGAAAACATCCGGAATAAGAACCCATTACGGCCGTGTCCGTAAACATCCGGTTGAACGGAATATTCAGATAATTTTTGATACCGACAGCACAGCAACCGCTTATATCTACACAAAAATTAAAGGTATTTTTGTCGTACACAAAGCCGAAATGGTAGGAGATACCGTATCTGTAAACCGGTATGAAAAACCAATGACCCACGAAGTAGAGCGTGTGGTACATCTTAAAAAAGTTCGGGATACAGAATACGCTCGTTTGAACTGGAAAATCCAGAATATCTCAATGCGCAACGGTTCTTCTCCCAATGCAACCGTCGAAATCGTTGAAATGGATGTTCTGCCGTCCGATCAGGATTCTGTTGTCGTGACGGATCCACTGAGCTATTTTATGAATGGCACCAATATGTTTCTGTTCCCGCGCTTTACGGAAGTTAAAGTACGGGTAACCGTAAAAAATACTTCTGCCGCTCCGATGGTTTATCCCGAAGGGACTGAGGCAACGGAAATGGTTCGTCTGCATTACGGCCGCAACCGTCTTGGTAACTTTGCCCGCAAGCCTTTTACCTGGGTTGGAAAAGACGATTTAGGAAACAATATTTACGAAGGGACCTGGACTGTAATGCAAATACCGTCAATGCGTCACCACGCGGTTATCGATGTGGTTGATAACGGAACAGTATTAAGCGAAGACAACGAGGCTTATCCCTACAATTCAAATACCTGGTCGACACCGTATATGGTAACGGCATTCTGATTAGGAAAAGAACTCTGCAAGGCGGACGCTTTCGGCGTCCGCTGTTTGCAGTTAATCAACGATACACTTATCTTAGGACAGATAAGGGAAAATTATGAAATACAGTGCTAAAATATTCTTTCTTTTAATCCTTTTGTTCTCGCTGAGTCAGGCGCAGAACTTTAATACGTTCTACCGGACTGTTGATAAATTAAAGAGCCGGATAGATTATTTAGAGCAAACGGCGGAGCGCTACCGGGTAAAAAGGGCAAACGAATATTTAAACCAGGCTAATAATAAATTAGATGAAGCACGGTCTCTGGTGAAACAAATTCCTCCCAGGATTAATGCCGCCTGGGCCGCCTACCGCGAAGCAAACAGACTTACAGACTTGGCGGCCAAAGCGCTGCTGGTAAAACCGGCGTTGCAAGCGGGTGCGGAGATGGATCGCTTAATATTACAGGCAGAGACACTGGTACAAAATTCCAATAAAGCAGAAGCACGTTATATGCTGACCCGGGCGCGTTCGTTCCGCTTTAAGTCCGAAACGGCTTTTCGTAATTCCCGTTTTGTAAAAGCCCGTGAGTATTACCGCATCGCCCTCTTTTTTGTAAACAAATCGATTAAACTTGCCAGCGGTACAGCAGGGGCTATATCAGGGCAGTCGTACCAGCAATTACTGGAAGATATTACAAACCTTTACAATGATCTTAGTACCGCAGCCGCCTCGGATATTACTGTGAAGAAATTGTTACAAAAGGCGCAGAATGCGCTTGAACTTGCCCGGCAGACCTATGCGCAGGGCAACCGTCGGCAGGCGCTTCTGCAACTGCAGATTTGTGAACGTCTCTTATACCGTGCTGCCGATTTGAATCAGCAAAGTGGCCAGGGACGTGTCGAACGGCTTGAATCCAATTTAGCTTCTCTAAAACAATTCATCTCGGGAATAGAAGCCGACCTGCAGGCAGGGAGCAGCCGGCAGAGTTTGCGTTTATTGCATAAGGCCGAAGAATTTTTAAAGGCCGCCCGTCGTGATTTAGAAAATGGCGCATATAAAAAAGCCGAATCTAAAATTGCTTTAGCGCAGCGTATGGCCGCAAAGGCATTGCGTCTTTCCAGTCAGGAGACGCCGGCTTCCGGCGCAGAAATCGACCGGCGTATTGCAGAAATCCGACATTTGATTTCGTTGCAGAAAGAGAAAGCAGCTTCGGGTTATGAAGACCTGATGCGTTTGTTCCACCAAAATGCACAACGGTTACTGGATTCCGCGGAAAACGATTTTCAATCCGGTAAAATAAAAATTGCTTTTCAGAAAACAAAAACAGCGCTTCATCTGGTAAACCGTCTCGAAGCGATTCTTAGCACTAAGCAGATTAATAAGCAAACAGCGCCGCGCTTGCTTGAGCGTTTGCGGCAGATGGAACAGACCCTTCAGGTTTTGGAACAAAACCCAAATGCAAGTGCCGGAAGCGCAGTTTTACTGCCGCTGTTAAAAGAATTGTCTGCTAAAGCCCGGATTGCCATCGACAACGGTAATCTTTTAATGGCACAGGCGATACTGGATTTTATGCAGGGCCGGATAAAAAATCTTATGAAAACGGAAGCTCATTAATTTAATATATTCTATGAATAAAACACTCTGGTTGCTCGTGCTGTTTTTATACAGCACCTCTCTTTTGGCTCAGGTAAGCGACACCGATGAATACCAATTTCTTTTAAAGGAGGCATCGGTTTTTTTACATTATAAACCGGCAGCTGCATCCGGAGCGGCTCTGGTTGATTCCGCCAAATACTATGCAAAACAGAACGATTTCTTACTTGCTTCCGTGTTTTTAGAAGAATTTCTCGAACAGCAAGCAACGCCCTCGTTTCCCGCTCAACAGAGAAAGGATCCCCTGCAAAACCGGATTTCCTTCACTGTCAGCAGCGGAGTCGATTATAATCGGCAGGAATTTGAACTGAATTTTATTGAAAGCGATTCTGTGATAGCCGATGAAATAAAGAAACCCTTCGGCGCGATTGATATTTCTGCACTTCTGAGCGGAACAGAAGAAAACGGAATCCTGCTGCAGGCTGGTTTGCGCGCTGATAAGGAAAATACCTCTTCACAAATCCACCTTTTAGCCTTACAGCAAAAAAATACCTTCGGCTACCGTTTTGACGCCGGCTTTATGTATGATAATAACAGAACCTATCCGGATTTTACCTATTCGGAAATGAACAGCAGGCAGACTGCGCACTGGAAAATATCGCCCGCCTGGTCTCTGCGTGCCGATAATGAACTGCGCTATAAAAAATATAAAACACCTTCGCAAACGACGCCTGATTTTTTTAAAAACAATCTCCGGGCTGTCTCTGACTACTATGCTGCGGATGGAAATTTAATTTCACTGAGTTATCTGGCGGATTTCAATGAAAGTATAGACTATTCAAATAATGATTATTTTGAACAGAGCGTGGGAATAAACGGCTCCAAGATAATGGCAGGAGGTTCCGGATTACAATACGCACTCACCGCCAGGACAAAGCGTTTTGTTTATGCGATGGATGATTCGGTTCTCGCCAACCGGGCGCAATCCCTTAATTTACAACTGGAGGCGGATATCGTATTAACTTCTGTTCTGCACTGGAAAACAGATTATGACGGAATTTATAAACATTATTTAAAGCAATCCGAGCAGGACCCGGATTACCAGTTGCACACGCTTTCGAATACCGTTCAGTTTGTTTTGTTCCGTAATTTCAATTTCTCAGCCGGTGGACTGTTTGAGTATAAAAAACATTTTCTTTATCCGGGAGCTGAGGCGGTTTATATCGAAGAGCAGAATTATACAGGAGCCGGTCTTCTGCTTGGATTGGAATATTATCGGTATCAGGGGATTTTATTTTCGCTGGAAGCGGGTTATTCCCGGCGGCATTCGCCTGATGCGGTTTCCGATTCCTGGAGCAGTATAAATAATAACCGCTCGGTACTCAATTTTAACCTGCTGTTGCAAATTCCATTTGCCGATCAATTCAATTTTAACCTCTACGCATCTTACGATAATGACCGGGATCTGGACAGTGACGCCGGGAATACGAGGAGTTCCATTTTTTCTGCCGAAATACAATATAAGTTTTAGGAACAAATTCGTTAAAAATTCGTTTTAGAGATTTATATTAGGTTTATTATTTACTTACCGAATTATTAACCTAATCTGAGCGATTGTTTAGTTTAAAAGTGAATAATACTACTAAACGGTATTTTGCAGACTCAACTTTCGTTTGTCCGTCCACAGGCGGATGGGAATGACTAAATTACCATCGGTAGAACCTATCATTCCCGCGAAGGCAG
>JANTFQ010000104.1 GCA_024763405.1 Calditrichaceae bacterium | reverse complement strand
TTGCGCTGCATATCCTGTGCTATCAATTGCGCTGTTTTCCCGGCATAAAATCCTGAAACACCGTTTGCGGCAATGCGTTTTAAAGTGTTAGCTAAATCTTTTTGAATGAATCGCGCACCTGTTTTAATCGGCTTTCCATTTTGGGTAAAGATTTTTTTTGAAGAAGGAAACCTATTAAAATCTTCCGTGGCACTTTGCAGCGCTGCCGCCTGAAATTCATCTATCAAAAAACCTTCTTCGGCCAGATGAATGGCAGGTGCAATCAATCGTCCCCATTTTAAGCGCCCAAATTTATGGTGCGCCTCCCAGAGTCCCGCAACAGTTCCCGGAACACCGGCAGCCCGGTAGCCCAGAGTGGACGCCCGGTCAATCACCTTTCCCAGGGAATCAAGATACATCTTTTCAGTAGCGGCCACAGGCGCTTTTTCACGGTAGTCGAGCGCATACACTTTATTTGCATTGCTGCGGTAAAGCATAAAACCGCCGCCGCCAAGATTACCGGCATTGGGATACGTTACCGCCAGGGTAAACGCCAGGGCAACCGAGGCATCCACAGCATTTCCGCCTTCTTTCAGCACATTCAGTGCAACCTCGCAGGCAATGGGCTCCCCACAGACTACCATTCCTTTTTCGGCTTTGACGGGCCTAAAGCCCTCTATGGCCCGGGTAGATGAGAGAGTGGCAAAAATTAAAATTATAACAAAGAGGGTTGTCTTTTTCATTTAGAAGCACCACTCAGAATAGCAAACACATCCTGTTCCAGTAAAAGTGCTTTGGGGGACTCTACTATTTGCCCCAGTTCTTTTTCCTGATTGAAAAATATAAAGGTGGGAACGCGCTTAATTTTATACTTTTGAGCCAACGCGGAGTCTAGTTTTAATTTGCGATCAACGGCGAACAGCTCCATTTTCAGTCTTTCGGTCAGTCCGGCCTGCTGAATGATCTTCATAAAATGCGGCACTTCCCGGCGGCTGTCCGGACACCAGGTCGCTAAAAAGATTTTTACATTAAAGGAGCCTTTCAGCTCTGAAAGCTGTTTTACAATTCCCAGATCCGGATTGTATGCCTTTTCTATTTTTTGCCACTGCGGATAATCAAAATATAACTGTTCGACGGAAACCGGGCCGTAAAGCATCTCGATGTCATTTTTAACGACCTTTTTACTTGCCAGCGAACGGTTACAGGAAATAAGTGCAAAAACAAAGAGACTGCTAAAGAGTAGCCGAAGAATCATTTGATAGTTCCTTCTTCTTAATCTGTTTAATTGATTTGGATACAATTCCTTTTGGCGAAATTAACAGGCGCGTAATAACCTGCCCCTCTTTTCCTAATATACCTGCCGGATTCCCATTCACGATAAATTTAATACCGGCCGCATTACCCACCAAAAAATTTAAGAGGGAATCGGCCTTCAGGGAAATCGTTTCATTGGCGGCCAACAGGTATTCGGTTGTATCTGCCCGGTCTGTTATTACCCGAATCCAGGTACGCTGCACAGCCGAAAGATCAGCCGTTACCCGAATGGATTCGCCGCTAACAAGAACGCTATCCTGTTTTTCGGCTGCCTGCTTCTCCTGTTCCATCAGCAGTTGCTCGGCAATTTTCTGTACGGGAATTTCCTGTACTTCCCCCAGCTCCTCATTTTTATCGACGCCAATTGAATTGATGGCCAAAACAGCAAAAATTACAGCTACTACCAGCAGCGGCGCAACGATATAAATGGTTTTAATCAGGCTGGATTTCCGGCGATCTTGTTTTTCAACCCTTTTTCGGCGGATGGTTGACGTGTGCAGAGGCATCGATTCCTTGCGCAGATTTTCAAACTCCTCCAAATACTCTTGTTCATCTTCTACCTTTAAGAAAGACAGGTAGGTTTTAAAAAACAATTTACTGTAAATCCCGGGAATCTCATTTAAATCCCCCGATTCAAGCGCCTCTAAAAAACGCATATGAATCTTGGATTTTGCCGAAATGGTTTCTAATTTAAGTTTTTTCTTAAGGCGGATTTGTTTTAACCGCTCAAAAAACGGAAGCTGTTCTTCCTGTATTGGCTCATCCATCGGACACCTCGAAATCTTTAATTTTCATTTGAATTGTGGTTTGCCCGCTCCATTTGGCTTCTTCGATAACGTAGGCACAGTTTATCCTGGTTTTCGGTTTATTAAAAATTTTCACATATTCCCCAAGCCGGTAACCGATGGCATCCACCACCACACCATCCTGTTTAAACTTAACCTTTAAGTGATTCTTCCCTACAACCGTTGCCTTACCATACACCTGCAGATTTTTTGAAACAAATACGGGACGCATATTGGAAGGCCCGGAAGGCGATAACCGTTTTATACTGTTAAAAAAAGAAGCCGTAAGCTGCGTAAACGTGATTTCTGCATCGATGTTTAATTTGGGCACCATCTCCTCAATTTGCAGTTCCCCTTCGGAGCCCATATTAATTTCTTCATCCAAAACGGCAATATCTTCTTCTGTAATGGTGATACCTGCGGCGTAGCGGTGTCCGCCAAAACTGATAAACAGGTGTTCCAGATGTTTTAAGGCAGAATAGATATTAAAATTTGAAGTGGAACGGGCAGAACCTTTTCCGATACCGTCCTGGATGGATAGCAAAATACTGGGACGGTTGTATTTTTCCATAATCCGCGAAGCCACAATTCCCACCACACCGGGATGCCAATCTTTTTTTGCCAACACTAAAATACGCTTGGAATCAATATCAATCGTATTTTCCACCATTTCCTGCGCTTCGTTAAAGGTCATTTCATCAATTTTTTTCCGGGCATTATTTTCTTTTTCCATTATCCGGGCGATGTTACGGGCCTGCTGCAGACTTTTTGCCGCCAGCAGGTGCACTGCTTTTTTGGCATTGGAAATTCGTCCTACCGCATTTATACGCGGTGCGATAATAAAAACGATGGTACTGACGGAGATTCGCTTTTCGATAAGACTGCAAATTTCCAGTAAAGCGAAAATTCCGGGCCGGGGATTGCTTTGGAGTATGGTAAGCCCGTTTTTAACCAAAATTCGATTTTCGTCCACAAGCGAAACAATATCGGCTGCGGTACCAACGGCAACCAAATCCAGGTATTGTTCCGGAAAAGACGGATCCATTTCCAGCCGCTGACAGAGTCCCTGCAATACTTTATAGGCAACACCGCAACCAGCCAGTTCTTTAAAGGGATAGGAACAAGTGTCTAATTTGGGATCGATGATGGCAATTGCAGGCGGCAGTGTTAAGCCCGGTTCGTGATGATCGGTAATAATAACATCGATTCCCAGGCTTTTTGCGTACACCGATTCTTCCACCGCGGTAATGCCGCAGTCCACGGTAATAATTAGTGAAACCTGGCGTTCTTTGGCCGCATCAATACCATCCTGGGAAAGGCCGTACCCTTCCTGAAAACGGCTGGGTATAAAAAAGGAAACTTTACCACCCAATTTAAAAAGGCCATCGTATAAAATCGTAACCGAGGTTACGCCGTCCACATCATAATCGCCATAGATCATAATATTTTCACCGTTGCGCATCGCCTTAATAATGCGTTCTACGGCGATATTCATATCTTTAAATAAAAAAGGATCGTAGAGATTTTCAAGCTTTGGTTCAAAAAATCGCTGGAGAGCTTCTGAAGAAGAAATATTTCGCTGTTCTAATATTTTTGCGATAGCCGGGTGAATATCGAATTTTTTAATATCACGTTCGGATATTTTCTGAGATACACGTTCCGGATATATCCATTGGTACAACATGACTGCTCCAAATGAAAATCCAGGCAAATCGATAAGCCGAATTCTGTCTCCCTTAAAAAAGGATGGCAGCCATTTATCTTAACAGACCGTTGCCAGCCTGCTTAAGCAGCCTACCCCGAAGAATATCCCGGAAATCCGGAAAGCACACCGGGCTGTGTACATCCGCCTAAGCGGAATTCTTCTATATTTGGCCTTGCATCAAATTGGGTTTATCATGCCTTTGCTTGTGTACCTGAAACAGGTATCCCTGACGGAACAAAGCGGTGAGCTCTTACCTCGCCTTTTCACCCTTATCCCAAAATTCGGGACGGTTTATTTTCTGTGACACTATCCGTCTGCGTTAAACACAGCCCCTGATTTATCAGGGAATTTTGCCCTGTGATGTTCGGACTTTCCTCCCCGCACCGGATGGCGCAGAGCGGCTGCCTGATTCGCCTGGATTATCTTATTTAAGAATTTACTTCATCCCACACGAGAATCCTGCCGCAATATTCACATGTGTATATTTTTTTCATCTTCTTTACTTCAACTACTTTTTGCGGAGGAATAAAGGAGAAGCACCCACCACAGTTATTACCGGTAATACGGGCAATCCCCTGTCCACCACGGGCTTTACGCACCAGTTCATAACTCTTAATAATTTCAGGACTGGAACGTTTGATTACAATATCCCGCTCCTGACGCAGCAGATTTTCTTCTTCGGCGGTGGCGCTCAGCGTAGTTTGCAATTCTGCTTTATTTTCTTCCAGTTCATCTTTCAGCTTGGAGACTTCCGAATCCAGCTCATTGATCGTATTATCCAGCTCCGATAATTTTTCCGTAATGGCCAACAGCTCTTTTTCGCTCTCGGTCTGTGTTTCTTTTACGGAGTCGGTTTCGGTGGTTATAGCGTCATACTCTTTATTGGTTTTAACCTGGTAAAGCTGTTCTTCATATTTTGCCAGCTTTTCTTTCAGTTCATCTAAAAGAAGTTCCAGTTCCCGCTGCCGCACTTTTGAACTTTTCAGTTCTTCCTTACGGCGTTTTAGTTCTCCATTTTTGACATCCAGTTTTGCCTGAAGTTCATCCACAATCAGTGGTAAATCGCCCCGTTCCTCCATTAATTCGTCTAAACGGGTGTCTACTTCCTGCAGTTCAATCAGTGAATACAATGTTTTTTGCACAGCCAAATCTCCTCTCTATAAAAAAAAAGTGCACCTGCCTAAAGGCAGATGCACTTCTAAAAATTTATTTCTTATACTCTTTTAACCTGGAAAACAATTTCAATCTACCACCTGTTCAATGAATTGTGGGCCCACAGGGACTTGAACCCCGGACCAGCCGATTATGAGTCGGCTGCTCTAACCAACTGAGCTATGGGCCCGATTAGTAATTCACTCGAGCTGTTAAAGTTATTAAAGAGGATTGCTTAAATCAAATTTATTTCGGTCAAAATGGGTTTTAAGAACACTTTTTATGGACTCCGGATGAATCAATATCCCCTTCTTGCTATTGTCCGCAAAAAGAGAAATTGTTTTATATCCTTCCTGCTTCGAGACGGTCACGTCATTAAAATTTTCATTCACAATGAATACAAATACATTTTCTGCTAAACCAATTTCGTCTAAATCTCTTACGGTTGGATAAAATCCCAGGGCCGCATAAAAAAACGCTGCAATCTCCTTTAAATTTTTACCGGAATAAACGATGCAGCGGTTTTGAAGCAGCGCTGCATCGGTATATAGAAAACTGTTTAAATAGCCATCCGTTGAAATGGGTTTTACTGAATATCCGGTGCTGTAGCGACTGTTTAAACGAAATTCCCTACTGGATTCCACAGCCGTTTCGTTTTCGATTTGATTTGAATTAATCGTGATTCGATGTGATTTTTTTTGTCCTACGATTGATACCTGCACCTGTTCCTGCAATTGTTGAAATGAATCGAAGCTCCAGCCGTGAATAAAAGCATGTTTATAAGGACTCGGTGTGGCTCCCCATTCATTAAAAAATGTGGCTTCCGTTCTGCTTTCTGTTTTAGTGACAGGGATATAAAAAACAGGATATTGGCCGGCGACGGATTCAATTATCTGCCCGTTTATACGAATCGCTTTCGTATATTTTTTACCCCGCAGGCTGACCTGAAAACGATCTTTCTTTCGCAGAAATTTTAAGCGCACCCTATTCAGGTTTACTTCAAACTTCCGCCAGATTAAAGGTAGTTCTACAGAAAAAAACTCGATCTGGATCTGAACCGTTGCTGGAAGCGGAGTTGCCAGCGGCGGCCGGAAGAGCACAGGATTTACGGTAAGCTTTTTATCAGAAATACAGAGCTGATACCGGACACGCTGATCGATAGAAAAGTAGAGTTGTCCCTCTAATTGCAATTTCGTAAACACCTTTTTATTCTGCCGTATTAATGCTAAAACAGCGGTTTGCTCCGCTACGGTTCTGATTTCCTGCAGCGAACCGGAGGCGACAAAGGGGTTAAAGGTCAGGTTCAGAGGGCCGGGATAGTAAGGCGTCGATTGTTTTAATTTTAACAGCAGACCTGCCGCCCCGGCCATCTCTTGGGGCAGGTACATGGAAAGAAGCGTATTTAATTTTGAGAACCAGATAAACTGTTGTCTTAAGGCCTGTAAAGCAAAGGCGATATATTGAGCGGGACTGGCAACCATATTCTTTTTAAGCTGGAACCGATAAGCGGGGTAATGAATCTGTTGCCAAAAATCCTGAGGGGCGGCGTTATCCACTGAATTTGCCAGATAGTGGTCCAAAAATTTTAAGTCCGAGTCTTCCGGAATGATTTTATCAGGCTCTCCAGTACGAACCATTCGGAAGCGCTGGTGGCATTTTTTTAGTAACGATTTTTGAAGCTCTGTCTCAGAGAATTCTTTATAAACCTGTTCAAGTTCTTCATACCAGCCAAAATGAAGATAAATTTCCTGCAGCCAGATAAAGTCATCCATCCGTTTCTGACGATCTTCGGGTAAAATAATTTCACGCTCCGGCCCAACCGAAGAAAGCTTAGCCCATAGCCGATCGATACTTTCCATCTCTGACCCATCCGACAGACGCATTTGCTTTAAAGGATGAAGGCGGTATTCCTGTTCCTTTATTTTTTTAAGAAAACTTGCAATGTCTTTTATTTCGCGTTTTTCTTCTTTGGGAAATAGCCAGATAAGCAGGGGGGTGTTGCAAGAAATTTCATATTCCTGACCGGGTATTGCAACAAAATCACCGTCTCCGCTGAGTCCCAGGCTATCTGAGATGGTAAGCTTAATCGTCAGCGGGCCGTCGTCTTGTAACGGATTAATAAGCAGTAAAGTATGATTAAAATATTCGATGGAGCGCAACCGCATCGATGATGTAATAAAATTTTGCACAAAAATGCGGGTTTGAGGAAGCCTTTGAACGGAACGCTCAACGTTTTCTTCCATCCCTAATTTTACGCTAAACTGTTTCCGGCGGCCTTGAATAGAGTTATCAGGAATGGATTGGAAAAAGGAAACCGGTGCTGCGTGTGCGTTATAACGGTAATTCAACCCGTTTCCACACCAGTTTTCGACTGCGTTAAATAATAGGTTTAGATGCACAGGATGCCGTCCGCTTAGGTTAGAATAACAGACGGCTTAAATCTACATAAACTACTAAAATAATCAAAGATAAAAGAACAGCCATTCCGATTTGCTGAATTTTAATTTTTGCTTTAATCGGCAGGGGCCGGCCCATAATGCCTTCAATAATTAAAAAAAATAAATGTCCGCCGTCCAATGCGGGAATGGGTAGAATATTAAAAAAGGCCAGCATCGCGCTTAAAGCCGCAATCAGATACCAGAGATAGTTCCATCCAGCCTGGGCCGCATCGCCAGCCATCTTAGCAATCATAATTGGTCCGCCGATTATTTCCTTGGCCGATTTCGTTCC
>JANTFQ010000103.1 GCA_024763405.1 Calditrichaceae bacterium | reverse complement strand
CTTTTACATCGGCCAGACACACGACCTTGAACAGCGTTTGAAAAGCCACAATGCCGGGATGGTCAAATCCACCAAACATTATATCCCCTGGAAATTATTTTATTACGAAACATATGAATCACGAAGCCAGGCACATAAGCGAGAACGGTTTTTAAAGAATCAGAAAAACAAAGATTTCTACAGAAAATTAGTGGCTCACTCGGCAGAGTCCCGAGAACTCGGGATTAATCACCAGGTTGTCCGTCAAAGGCCTGATCGACGGAGCATAAGCTTCAGGGAACAATTCTCTGAAGCTTTTTTATTTTTTGAGGCTGAGATGTTTTACACCGGCGTTCTAAAGTTTTCTGTTACGAAAGTTTCATTCCCCGTTGTAAACTAATTTTCTAAAACTTTTCCAACTCCGCATTGACCATACTCAGCATAATCGCTTTTTCCCGCATCGGCATAAAAGCGCTTTTAAATCCGGAGACAATCACATTTTTCAAATCGGCCATATTCCAGTTGGCGTATTTAGCCGCGAGGTACAGCTCATCGGTTAAGGTGGTTTGGGAAATCAGGCGGTTGTCGGTGTTGATGGTAACCCGCAGACCATAATCGTAGTAAAATTTTAAAGGATGCGTTTCGTATGAAGCCGCGGCTTTTGTCTGAATATTGCTGGTCAGGCATATCTCCAGCGGGATACGGTGGTCATTTACATAGTTCAGCAGGTCGCCGTCTTCTTTTAAGCGCGTGCCGTGGCCGATACGATGTGCCCCGCAATAATGCAGCGCCTGGTGGATGCTTTCCGGTCCGTAGGCTTCACCGGCGTGTGCGGTGCAGTTGATATTATTATTTAAAATTAGGTAGAATGCTTCGCGGTGGTGTTTGGCCGGGTAGCTTTCTTCGGCCCCCGCTAAGTCGAAACCCACAACGCCCTGATTTTTATAGGCCATCGCTAATTCGGCCAGGGTGAGAGAAGTTTCCGGATTAATATTGCGCATTCCACAGATAAGAACGCCGGTTTTAATGGAATACTTCTTTTCCGCGGCTTTCAGTCCAGCCAGAACCGCATCTACGATTTCGGTTAGTTTTAACCCTTTGCGTGTATGGAGTACCGGCGAGTAGCGTACTTCGAGATACCAGATATTTTCTTTAGCGGCATCTTCAGCCAATTCGAAGGCGGTACGGGTCAGCGCTTCCGCTTCCTGCATCACCGACAGGGTAATATCGAAGGGACGTAAATACTCTACAAGACTTTTACATTTCAGCCCCGGAGCCAGTAACTGCTCCAGTTCCTTTTTATCGTCGGTCGGCAGTTTAACATTTTGTTTCTTTGCCAAATCGAGTACCGTATCGATACGCACGCTTCCATCTAAATGGCAGTGCAAATCGGTTTTAGGCATCTGGCGGATTACATCTTTATCGATTGTCATTTTTTCCTCATAACTATATGATTGTTTGTTGGTACAAAACCGGTATTCAAATTTAATAAAAATCAGGATTAAAAAAAGGGGCCATTGCCACAATAACAGCCGTTTTAAATGATTGACTGCGGGTAATCATATTCTGCGTTAAAATCCCAAAGGTGCCTTCGTTGGAGCGTACATCCGTTTTTCCGCTAAACGCATCAATGACCTCGCTTAACTCCCGTCCTTCTTCATAAAGAGCGTCTGCAATTTGATCCGGCAGTGATAATGCGACGGAACTCCCAAAATACCCGTGGCTGCCATTAAAGGCATAGGCCCAGCTTTGCAAAAATACGGTATTGTGTAATTTGTCCCTGTAAACGCCGCCCTCCAGGCCAAGGGCAAAATCTACGGTATCGAATTGTTTATATGTAAAAAGAGCTCTTTCCAGAGCTCCTTGCATTAATTCCTTTTGACTAAGCGGCATATCCGGAATAGAAGTTTCGGTATCCGTTTCCAAAAAGAGAGGCGCCTTTGAAAAATCTGCCGGAAAAGTTTGTTGCAAACTTAAAAAAGCGTCCCGCACTGCGGAAATCTTTGCTTTGTTTCGGGAGCCGATAGCGATGCGCGCCATCAATTGCCGCTGCTGTCCGCTTTGGTATTTTCAAAAACTGGTTCGGTTGCGCTGCTGTCGGGGACGTTTGTTTCGAACACAGAATTTTCCACATCGCTGCCTTCAACCGCTTGCTGTTCCATTTCCGGCGCCTGCTCTTTGGGATTCTCTATTGTGTTTGGTTCGGTTGGGGGTTCCGGCATATTCAGTTCCTGTTTATATTTTTCGATAGAAGCCGCATCCGCTGGCAATTCCGAAACATCCTGTGGATTTTGTAATTTAATGGCCGCTAAAACGGCAAAATCACTTTCCGGATAAGTTTCCTGAACCATTTGATAGTGCGTGGCAGCTTCCTTAAAAGCGCCAATTTTTGCTTCCACAAGCGCCTGACGGTAGGTGCCCGCAGCCTTGGAATTTTTATCTTCACTATCTTTGTACACAGAAGCTTTCTTATAATATTCAATGGCCGTTTTATAATCGCTGGTGTCGCTGGAAATATTGCCCGGATTAAACAGGGCGGCCTGTTCGTAAAATCGACCAATTTGCACGTAAATCTGCGGAACCTCCTCAGGAATAATATTTTCTTTAAGCAGGGTCAGCAGAGCGTCCATTTGCGCTTCATAATCTTCGGACTTGCCATAGGCTTCTGCAATTTTCAACTGCGCTTTAATATGCAGGTCGGAGGTTGGAAATTTTAAAATCATTGATTTATAAGTATTGACGGCATCCTGGTAATTTCCGGCAGCTAATTGATTATTTCCTGTATCCAGCATTTCCTGATCGGTAATCTGATCGGCTTCTTTTACTTCTTTATTGGAACTGCATCCGGCTGAGAAATAAAGAACTACCGGAATAAGAATAAGAAGATATGAAAACTTCATTTTAAACTCCCGTTATGTTTATGAATCATTGCGAAACCTGCCGTTAAAATAGGCAGCAGATTTTTCAAAATCATTTAAATATGAAACGTCTGTATCTGTTTATGAACAGCATCAGGCAGCGCCGTTTCGTCGATGGTTTGCAGCGCACGGCTGCGTACGACCCATTTACCGTCGACCATCACGTGCTCCACATCGGCAGACTGCGCAGAATATACTAATTTTGAATAGATATTGTCGAACGGAATTGCGTGAACTTGATTTATTTTAATAAAAGTCAGGTCGGCGCGTTTTCCCGGCTCGATGCTGCCGATTTCTTTTTCCAGACCTAAGGTTCGTGCGCCGTTAATTGTCCCCATTTTAAACACCTGTTCGGCCGGCATAGACTGTGCCCCTGCCAGCGGTTTCTGAATTAAAGCGGCAAGACGCATTTCCTGAAATATATTTAAATTATTATTACACGGTGCGCCGTCAGCGCCGAGGGATACCGTCAGTCCCTGATCCAGATAATCGGGGATCGGTGCGATGCCCGAACCCAGTTTTAAGTTAGCCGAAGGGCAGTGCAGCACTTTTATATCTTTTTCTTTGAGCAACTGCCGATCGGCAGAATCAGTCCAGACACAGTGCGCCAGGCAAAGGTTTCCATCGGCAGCGCCAATTTTATCGAAGAGTTGAATATTGCTTACACCGAAACGCTGGCGGATAAGTTCGGCTTCGTCTATATTTTCACTGGCGTGTGTGTGGTATAAAACACCGTGTTCACTGGCCAGGTCTGCCGTTTTTCGCAAAAGGTCTTCACTGCAGGATAAGGCGAAGCGCGGAGCAAACGCATACTGCAGACGACCTTCGTCGAAGCCGTGCCATCTATCTAATAGCTTTAAACTGGCGTCGATGCTTTCGGCTGTTGTCTCCTGCAGTCCGGCCGGACGTTCACCGAAATCCATCATTGTTTTTCCGGCGACAGCGCGCATTCCTGTTTTTGCCAGCTCTTCAAAAATGGTATCCTGGTGGCGGACAGTGCCCATATCCATAATGGTTGTGGTGCCGGACAGGAAAAGTTCGGCAATCCCAAGACGGGCGCTTATCCGGATGCTGTCTTCCGAATGGGCTGCTTCGAAGGGCCAAATTTTTTTCTTCAGCCAGTCTAAAAGGGATAAATCGTCTGCAAGATTCCGGAACAGTACCTGGCATAAATGGATATGCGTTTGTACAAATCCGGGTGTTACAATATAACCTTCGGCATCAAAAATCTCATCCGCAGGAGGATCGATATGTTCAGCAATAGTAATAATACGCTTCCCGGAAACGAGAATGTCGCCTTTAATAATTTCCATCTGCGGATTAACAGTGACAATTAATGCGTTCTGTATTAAGATTGTTTTATTCATAAACAGGTGTATCTTTTTAAAAAAATTTAAGTACTGGCTTTGCTATTAAATAGTACAATTTTGGTTTCGAAGGTGAAGATGTACCAATCGGCAATTGATTTGCAAATTGGAATATCGCTGCCACTGAAAAGACGAAATGGTTAAAAGGTTCCGACGGCGGGATTTCGTAAACTCAACCAACCATTTCTTTCTTCGTTATAACCTTCGTAAAATTAAGAAAATATAAATCTTATGAGAACTTTTATCAAGAGGAAAAAACGACAGGAGTCCGCTTTTTTGCTTGACTGCATTCGGTGCTTTTTTTAGCTTGCTGAACTCAAGAAATTTAAAATTGTTCGACTATCCAATAATATACATTATTAAACTAAGGAGAAATATATGCCGACTAAAATTGCCATCAATGGTTTTGGACGTATTGGGCGTTTAATTTTTAAAATAGCTCAGAGTGATCCCGAACTGGAAGTTGTAGCCATTAATGATTTAACCGATGCGAAAACCCTGGCCCATCTGCTGAAATACGATTCGGTACACGGCCGTTATCCGCTGCCTGTAAAGGCGGAAGGGGATGTCCTGGTCGCCGGCGATTTAAGGGTGAAAGTTTTAGCCGAACGTGACCCTTCCCAATTACCCTGGGCGGAACTTGGAGTGGAAATTGCGGTGGAATCGACCGGCGTATTCCGCAAACGCGCTCAGATAGAAATGCATCTTAAAGCTGGCGCAAAGAAAGTACTTCTATCTGTTCCCGCCAAAGACGAAATCGATAATACCATTGTTCTCGGCGTGAATGATGATGATTTACGTCCGGAAGATAAAATCGTTTCCAACGCTTCCTGCACCACCAATTGCCTTGCGCCGGTTGTAAAAGTTTTAAATGATAAATTCGGTGTTAAGCACGGTCTGATGACCACGATTCACGCCTATACAAACGATCAGAGACTTTTGGACCTGCCGCACAGTGATTTACGCCGTGCCCGTGCAGCCGCAGTTAGTATGATTCCTACCACGACCGGCGCAGCCATTGCCGTGGGTAAAGTTATCCCTGAACTGAATGGCAAGTTAGACGGAATGTCAATGCGTGTTCCCACCAGCGACGGCTCCATTGTTGATTTTGTTGCCGATTTAAAAACCAACGTAACCGTGGAAGAGGTCAATGCGGCGTTTAAAGAAGCGGCGGAAGGTCCTATGAAAGGCGTTCTGGAATATTGTGAAGATCCCATCGTTTCTATCGATATCGTGGACAATCCGCATTCCAGTATTTTTGACAGTCTATCCACATCGGTAATGGAAGGTAATATGGTTAAAATACTTTCCTGGTACGATAACGAATTCGGTTATTCCAGCCGGGCTGTGGATGTTATTAAAAAGATGGCGGCCATTTAGAGTCTGTCCATAAAGTAGTCTAAAACCTCACCCCAACCCTCTCCTGTTAGGAGAGGGAGAAAAGAAAGTTCCACTTCTCCTTGTGGGAGAAGGGGGTACCAAGAAGTGGCCACTTTGTGGAGGGATGAGGTATTGATGACGATAGAAAGAATCATAAGAATTCATATTATTCTATGACTTTATAGACAAACACTATTAATGTAGTGCAGCTGTCCGTTTATAATTTGATTATGCACCCGCTTACGCCGTTTTAAAGTGAATGCGGCCGTTCTGTGTTTTGGGTGCTGTTCTCTTAATGTCCCGGCATTTCGCCGGGACTTTTTATGCGTTTGGTGTATTTCAGTTAATCAATTAAAAGCCGGGAGCATCCGCAAATGGCAAAACTCACTATCGAACAATTAGATCTAAAAGGGAAAAAAGTCCTGATTCGCTGTGACTTTAATGTCCCTCTCGATGATCAGCAAAAGATCACCGATGATCGCCGTATTACGGCGTCGCTGCCAACGATTCAAAAAGTTTTGGCCGAAGGGGGCAGCGCAATCCTATGCAGCCATCTCGGCCGGCCCAAAGGACAGGTAAAAGAAGAGATGCGCCTTACACCAGTGGCAAATCGGTTGACAGAACTGCTGGGCACTACGGTTAAAATGGCGCCGGACTGTATCGGACCGCAGGTAGATGAATTGAAAAAAAGCCTCAAACCGGGCAACGTTTTATTGCTGGAGAATTTACGTTTTCATAAAGAAGAAACAGAAAATGATGCGGAATTTGCCCGCAGTCTGGCATACGGAGCGGATTTGTATATTAACGATGCCTTTGGAACCGCCCACCGCGCCCACGCTTCAACCGAGGGTGTAACCAAATATTTTAAGCAGGCTGCAGCCGGGTATTTAATCGAAAAAGAATTAAAATTTCTGGGCCAGGCGGTCACGCACCCGGTTCGTCCGATGACGGCTATTTTGGGCGGCGCGAAAATTTCCGGTAAGATTGACGTCATCAAAAGTCTTTTTGAAAAGGTGGATACCCTCTTGATTGGCGGGGGAATGGCCTATACTTTTTATAAGGCGCAGGGATATGAAATTGGTGATTCCCTGCTCGAAGAAGATAAAATAGAACTGGCTTCCGAAATATTAAAAGAGGCACAGGCCAGGCAGGTTCATCTTTTATTACCGGTGGATGTGATTGCTGCCGATGCCTTTTCCAATGAAGCCCAAACAAAAATAGTTTCATCCAAAGAAATTCCAAATGGCTTTATGGGGCTGGATATCGGACCTGCCAGCCGTGATTTTTTTTCCAGAGAAATAATGGCCTCAAAAACTATTATCTGGAATGGCCCGGTAGGTGTTTTTGAAATGGAAAACTTTGCCGGCGGAACCCGCGCCGTCGCAGATTCCATCGCAAAGGCAACGAAAGGTGGCGCCGTAAGTGTAATCGGCGGGGGAGATTCGGCGGCCGCCATCAGTCAGTTTAAAATGGATGCGCAATTTACCCATATTTCCACCGGCGGCGGCGCTTCTTTGGAATTTCTCGAAGGGAAAATCCTTCCGGGGATTGCCGCTTTGACGGAACAATAGAAAATTCAGGAGAAAAAAATGAGCAGAAAAATGATTATCGCAGGCAATTGGAAAATGCATAAAACCAATACAGAAGCCTTGCAGCTGGCCAATCAGGTCAATATTAAAACGAAAGATATTAGGAACACCGGAATCATTATGTGTCCGCCCTTTACGGCGCTGGCAGCCGTGGCCGAAGTAGTAAAGGATTCTTCCATTGCCGTAGGCGGACAGAATATGTGCGTTGAAAAAGAAGGTGCTTTTACGGGTGCTATCAGTGCCGGGATGATTAAAAGCACAGGCGCCATTCACGTGATTCTGGGCCATTCCGAACGGCGTCAGTATTTTGGTGAAACAGACGAACTGATAAATAAAAAGATTAAAACCGCTCTCGAATTTGGCCTGAAACCCATCGTATGTGTGGGCGAAACGCTGGAACAGCGCGAAGGCAATATTACGACGGAAGTGGTAACCAAACAG
>JANTFQ010000102.1 GCA_024763405.1 Calditrichaceae bacterium | reverse complement strand
AGAATACCCTGGCTAACGCCAAGATTAATTTCGCTTAAATTAAAAGTGCCCAGAGTGGTAAAGACAATCAGCAGGCCGATTAAAAATCCAAAGTCACCTACGCGGTTGGTAATAAAAGCCTTCTTGCCGGCATTCGCGGCGGAATCTTTTTCAAAATAAAAGCCGATAAGCAGATACGAACAGATACCGACCAGTTCCCACATTATGTAAATGCCGAAAAGATTATCCCACAGAACCAGTCCGAGCATCGAAAAGCTGAACAAAGAAAGATAAGCGTAAAAACGGTTGTAGTACGGATCGCCTTTCATATAGCCCAGAGAATAGATATGCACCAGAAAGCTTACCGTGGTGACGACCATTAACATAATGATGGCAAGATTATCTAAATAAATACCCATGTTTAGTTTAAATGAACCCAAATCAATCCATGGGATACTTGCGGTGACCACAAATTCCGGATCGTATTGCATAAGTGCCTGTACAAGCAGGCTGATTGCCAATACAAATGAAATTCCGATGGCGCCGATGGAAACCCAGTCTCCTTTGCGCGGCAATCTTTTTCCGAACAGAATCTGAAAGGTAAACGCGGCAAGAGGGAGTAGCCAGATGATTAATGCTGTTTGAATCATGATTTCCTCTGTAAGGGTATTTTAATGTTTCATTTCATCCAATTGAGTCACATCAATCGTTTCTCTGTCACGGTAAATATTCAGAATGATGGCCAGAGCAATGGCCGCTTCCGAAGCTGCGAGAACGATGATAAAGATGGCCACTAGCTGGCCGTTAATATGTGCATCCACATATTTGGAGAAAGCGACAAAATTAAGGTTTACCGAATTTAAAATCAGCTCTACGCCCATCAGGATACCAACGGCATTTTTTTTGTAGATAACAGTAAAAAGACCTAAGGAAAAGACGATGGCGCTGATTATTAAAAAACTATTAAGCTGAATCATTTTTCTTTATCCTCCTGGCGTGCAATGTAAATAGCTCCGATTAGTGCGCCCAGTAGCAAGACGGAGATGATTTCGAAAGGCAGCAGGTAACCGCTCAGAATTTCGGTACCAATAACCGCGGTGGTCGGGCTGAAATCTTTCACAACCGTTGGCGCCCAGGGATACATCGAAATGATAAATAAAAAAAGACCGAGTGCCAAAAGGCCGCCTAAAAGGCTAATCAAGATAGAATTGTGCGCGGTTTTTTTGGCAGTACTGTAGATCCGATGCGTCATCAGCACACCAAATATAATCAGGATTAGAATACCGCCCACATAAACAATGATTTGTGTAACTGCCAGAAAATCTGCGCTTAAGTAAATGTAGAGCATCGCAAAGCCCGTAAAAGTGGCCAGTAAGGCGAATGCCGAATGAATAATTTTATTCGAAAAAGCGACCACGGCGGCAGAGAGTATTGTCAGCAGGGCGATGGCAATAAAAAGTATTTGATTTGCTTCCATCCCTATTAATCTCCAATATTATCTAAATAAAAAGTTATTCCGATTTGGGTTCGTCGGTTCCGGCGGCTGCTTTCTTTGCTTCTTCCGCCGCTTTTAATTTGGCGGCTTTTGCGGCTGCCTGCGCTTCTTTTTCTTTCCGCTCACGTTCCTCTAATTCACTTATCTCTTCCGGAGAGTAGGTTGCAAATTTTGTGAGCAGAGTACTTCTGTCGTATGTTATAAACTCATATTCAGGCGTCATACGAATAGCGCCGGTAGGACAGGGGAATACACAGTCTGAGCAATAGCAGCATTTTCCCATATCAATATCAAACTGCACCACATGCAGCCTTTTTTTCTGCCCATTGGAAGTCTGGCCCAGGTCTTCGTCTTTTCCCCCGCGAACCGTTTTAATTTCGATACAATCAACAGGGCAGGCGCGTTCACAGGCCATACAACCGATACAATCATCCATTTCGACAAACAGTTGCATGCGTGAGCGTTCCGGTAAAGTCCGTTTTACATGCGGATACTGGATGGTAACCGCGCGGGTAAATAAATGCCGCCAGGTAACTCCCATACCGACCAGGATTGTTGCAATGGCTTCGTATATATTCTTAAAGTATTGTCTCATAGGTCATCACTCATTCTAGTTATAAAACCTTCCATAACCCGATTAATAAAATTATTGCCATAGAAAAAGGTGTCAGAACTTTCCAACAGGTATACATTAATTGATCCACACGCAAACGGGGCAGGGTCCAGCGCAGCCACATTTGCACAAATACAAGCAGAAGAGCCTTGCCCACAAACCAGAGCGGTCCCGGAATAAAACCCAGCGCTTCAAACGGAGGCAGCCAGCCACCCAGAAAAACGGTTGCGGCAATGGCAGATACAACAAACATATTTGCGTATTCGCCTAAAAAGAAGAACGCAAAGCGCATCGCCGAATACTCGGTATGAAATCCGCCAACCAGTTCGGATTCACCTTCCGGTAAATCAAAGGGTGTACGGTTTACTTCGGCCAGAGAGGCTATAAAATAGATAAAGAAGGCGATAGTGGTTAACGGGAAAAAGTTAAATACATTCCAGTCCAGGATATTTCCGCTTTGGGCCATTACCAAACCGCGCATACTCATTGTACCGGCACTCATAATAACAGCAAGAAGCGCAAGCGCAGCAGGAATTTCGTAGGAGACTACCTGCGAAACACCGCGCATGGCGCCGTACAACGACCATTTGTTGTTGGAAGACCATCCGCCCATCAAAATACCAATAACGGCAAAGGATGAAATGGATAAAATATAAAGGAGACCAACATCCAAATCGGCGGGAATAAATTCCGAACTCCAGGGAAGAACAGCAAATCCGGATAAAGCGGCGGTAAAAACGATCATCGGCGCCAGTTTAAACAGGGGCCGATCGGCTTTTTCGGGAATGATATCTTCTTTTACCAGCAGTTTCACGGTATCGGCAATGGTTTGTGCCCAACCGTGCCAACCGCCGACTTCCATAGGACCCAGGCGATCCTGCATATGACCCGATATTTTTCGTTCCAGCCAAATTGCGATTAAAGCAAAGATGGCAATAAAGCCAAACATCATAATCGCGGCTGCAACGCCGATAACGGTGAGTGCCAGCCATTCCGGCCAGTCGCTCAGGAACGGGAGCAGGTTGAAAAAAAACTGAACAAGCGGTTCCATATTAACCCCAAAATTTTGTCTTTAATGAACCGGGAACGCCATTGCGGCGCTACCTACCGGTCTACTTCACCTAAAACAATATCCAGACTTCCAATAATCGCCACCAGGTCGGCAATCATAACCCCTGGTGCGACTGCTGGTAAAACACTTAAATTACAAAAGGCCGGAGAACGGACTTTTACGCGGTTCGGCATTTTGCTGCCATCGGAAATGATATAAAAACCCAATTCACCACGTGGTGTTTCGGTACGCATATAATATTCACCTGCCGGAACTTTAATATTCCGGGGTACGGTTTCCTTGGCATCACCTTCCGGAAGATTTTCCAGGGCCTGTCGAATTATTTTGACAGATTCCACCATCTCGGCGACACGTACCCAATAGCGATCCCAGGTGTCGCCAACGGTTCCCATTTCACCTTTTCCCGTAATAACATTAAAGTCAAAACGATCGTAGATTGAATAGGGGTCGTCTCTGCGCAAGTCAAAATCCACACCGGAACCGCGCAAAGAGGGACCGCTCACACCGTAATTAATACCCACTTCCGCAGGGATTACACCGACATTGGCGGTTCGTTCGATAAAAATTTTATTGAATGTTAAAATATCGTTGTACTCTTTAACTTTCGGATCAAAATAATCACAAAATTCCAGTACTTTTTCACGCCAGCCGTCGGGAGCATCGTACGCGACGCCGCCAACCCATATGTAATTGTAAAGCAGGCGGGCTCCGCAGATTTCTTCAAACAGGTCTAATATCTTTTCCCGATCGCGAAATACATAAAGGAAAGGCGTATAGGCACCGATATCCAGGCCGTAGGTGCCGAGGGCGATTAAATGGCTGGCAATACGATTCAATTCCGAAACTACAACGCGGAGGTGTTCGGCACGTTCGTTTACCTCCAAGTTCATCATGCGCTCAAGGCCGATCACATAACCGAGATTGTTATTCATAGAAGCGATATAATCGAGACGGTCGGTGAACGGAATAACCTGATGCCAGGTAATATTTTCGGCATGTTTTTCGAAGCAGCGGTGCAGATAACCGATTTGCGGTTTTGCGCTGGTGATAATTTCTCCGTCGGTTTTTAAAATAACCTGCAATACCCCGTGGGTACTGGGATGCTGCGGCCCCATACTAAGGGTCATTTCTTCGGTTTTTAGCGAATCGGGTACTTGTAACTCAAATTGAGATTCAGGAATATTACTTTTCTTCATCTGAATCACCTTTCATATCTGGATGCGCAATTGTAATTCCGTTATAAACCTCGGGCTGAACATAATCTTTACGCAGAGGATAGCCTTCCCAGTCATCCGGAAGGAGAATGCGGCGCATATCAGGGTGGTTGGTAAAATTGATGCCATACAGATCGAACACTTCACGCTCATGCCAGTCGGCGGTACGCCATAAATCGGCAACAGTGGGGATTTCGGCGTTTTCGCGCGTTACATTTACCTTTAATACAATTTTGTGACGGTGCTGCATGGAATATAAGTGATAAACGGTTCCCAGTTCTTCACCGTAATCCACGCCGGATAAATTCATTAAAGCGTCAAAATCCAGCCCGTCTGTGTCTCTCAGAAACTGACATACTTCGTTGAATTGATTCGCGGTCAGTTTGATAAACGGTTGCAACACAGAGTCATTAAACTCGATGATTGTATCAGGAAATTTTTCCTGAATTTTATTATGAATTTCTTGTGCAGTCATACAGCGTTCCTTATTTACCTGCTTGTCCGCTTTTAATTTTTTCTTTTAATTGGATAAGACCGTCGATCAATGCTTCGGGACGGGGAGGACAGCCGGGAACATACACATCCACCGGTACAATCTGATCGACCCCTTTAAGCACATGGTAGCCATAACGCCAGTACGGACCACCGCAATTGGCACAGCTTCCCATTGAAATGACATACTTCGGTTCCGGCATCTGTTCGTATAATCGACGTAGTAACGGAGCCATCTTCAGGGTAACCGTCCCGGCAACGATCATCACATCCGATTGGCGCGGGCTGGGACGAAAAAAGGTTCCAAAACGGTCCAAATCGTAATGCGAAGCACCGGTTGCCATCATTTCAATAGCGCAGCAGGCCAAACCAAAACCAATGGGCCAGGGTGAGCCGGCGCGGCCCCAGTTGAAAAAGCTTTCCAGCTTCCCAAAAAATATATTATTTTCGTTATGTGTATCGAACCAACCCATATTATTCTCCTTTTCCCTTGGCCAGATGTTCCAGTCTGGGTTTGGGTTTGATCCAGTCCAGATCGCCTTTTACCCAAACGTAGGCAAATCCAACCAGCAGAATAACAATAAATATCAACATTTCAACAAATGCCACCAGGCCCATATCGTTAAATACCACAGCCCATGGGTAGAGGAAAATGACTTCCACATCAAAAATGAGGAAGATAAGAGCGACAATATAAAAACGGTTGTTGAACTGAATCCAGGCATCACCCTGCGGCAGTTCACCGCATTCATACGGGATGTATTTTTCGGGTGATGATTTTTTCGGGGCAAAAAAGTGTGATAATATCATAATGAATATTACCAGAACGACCCCTGTCAGGATGAACAATAAAACGGTATAAAAGCCGGTCATCTAATCATACTCCTGCGAAACATGATGTTTTATTCTGATTAATATTTTTAAGCTGTAAATTTACATTATTAAAATATTAAAATCAAAGGAAAAAATGGCTTCTTTTCGATCTATTTAAAAGTACCCCTCACAAAGTAAAAGGAAAGCTGAAATAAAATTCAGAATTCAGAAAAAAAATAATTTTTTTTATCAATAGTTGCATCAGAAAAAATTGAGTGCTACTTTTGTTAGTACAAATACACGCCCTGATTCAATGGTCAAACAAATACGCTCGTTATACATTCACTGATTGTTGCTGTGAAAAAAGACAGTAAAAACTGATTCTGTCCTTAACCCGGTGATTATTTGTTTAATTCTAATCATTACAGTTCATTGAGAAGAACAAGTTTTTTAAGACGGCTTTTCTTTTTCCTTTGAAAAAGAGAGGGATTGAATGTCTGTCAGCGGTGCAATTAACGATATCCGGGGTGTGTTTGCATCTCTTAAGCAGAAAAAATGTTATTTTTGTTTAGGAAAATTAAAAACATAAAAAAAATAAAAAAACGGGAATATAAATCGCAAATTTAGTGTTAATCTTTGTGATTTTTTCCTACTGCAAAAAAATCAAACAAAAATCATAGAAATACTATCAGAAGGGAAACGGATTTGGCTCAGATCTTTTCTAAGACTTCTAATAAAATGCCTTTGATTGTCCTGGTACTGGTGCTGTTGGGCGCTGTTTCGGTAATCGGATTCTTCTGGCATTTTGGCTCTCCCGAATACACCGATACAGGGTATCAGCCGGTACAGCCGGTAGAATACAGCCATAAGCTGCACGCCGGTGAGCTTGGGATGGATTGCCGTTATTGTCATACCGGAGTAGAAAATTCTCCTGTGGCGGGCGTGCCTCCGGTTCAAACCTGTATGAATTGCCATACCTTAATCAAACCTTCCAGTGATAAATTAAAATTGGTACGCGAAAGCTGGACTAATAAGACACCGCTGGAATGGGTGCGGGTGCACAAGATACCCGATTATGCCTATTTTGATCACAGTGCACATATTACCGCGCAGGTGGGATGCGAGTCCTGCCACGGTGATGTCCGCGGAATGGAAGTGATTCGACAGGTGAAGCCGCTTAGCATGGGCTGGTGCCTCGATTGCCATCGCGCTCCCGAAAAGCATCTGCGTCCCGCTTCGGAAATCACCACAATGAATTACGAACCCCCTTCCAATCAGCTTGAATTTGCCGCAAAATTAATCAAAGAAAAAAATATCAAACCACCAACGACTTGTTCAGGATGTCATCGATGAAATTGGAACAGAAGATACAAGGCAAGGAATACTGGCGCAGTTTGGATCAATTAGCCGATACGCCGGAATTTAATGAATTTTTACAACGGGAGTTCCCTGAAAACGCTTCCGAAATGACCAACCCGGTGACACGCCGGAAATTTTTAAGCCTGATGGGCGCCTCCATCGCTTTTGCCGGGTTGGCAGGGTGCCGCAGGCCGGTCGAAAAAATAGTACCCTATGTAACCGCCCCCGAAAACATCATTCCCGGAAAATCTCTGCAATATGCTACAGCAATGCCGTTTGGTTTAAATAGTTATGGACTTGTGGTGGAAAGTCATGTGGGGCGTCCCACGAAAATTGAGGGGAATTCCAGGCATCCGTTGACCAAAGGGAAATCCAATCGCCTGATTCAGGCGGAAATTCTAAACCTCTACGATCCCGATCGTTCTAAAAATGTGTTGAAAAACGGTTCTGTTTCGTCTTGGGATAGCTTTGCCGCCCAGATGCAGGAGTTGATGAAAGATTTTAAAAAGACACAGGGCGCCGGACTCGCGGTACTAAGCGGTTCATTTGCCTCGCCTTCCATGTTTCGTTTATACGAACAATTTAAAAAGAATTTTCCTAAGGCAGACTGGTCTGCATGGGAAGCGGTAAGCGATGAGAATATATATAATGGTATGGAATTGGCGTTTGGA
>JANTFQ010000101.1 GCA_024763405.1 Calditrichaceae bacterium | reverse complement strand
CTGCTCGCCTGGTAATCGATGGACTCATATTTAAGATGCGCCCAGTGCGGCTCTTCCATTTTCTGCCATTGACGAAATGCCTTGAGCCGCCATTCCAATAAAAATTCCGGCTCGTTTTTCTTTGCCGAAATCACGCGGATCACATCTTCATTCAATCCCGGCGGTAGTGTATCCGACTCGATGTCGGTCACAAATCCGTATTTGTATTCCTGACTGGTAACCGCTTCTATTTTTTTTGTTTCATCACTCATATATTACCTATTCTTCTTCCTTCTTTTGCTCTCAGGGTTTTTACATACCCGTTTATTATAAAATCCAAACTCTGGAAAACATTTAAAATCCCAACATCAACCGGGCTTCTTCACTCATCATATCCCGGTTCCACTGAGGTTCCCATACTAAATCCACATCTACACTACTGACTTCCGGATGTCTGCCGGCGGCAAATTTTACATCCCTCATAATCTGGTCGCTAACCGGACAACCAGGGGTGGTAAGCGTCATCTTAATCTCCGCGGTATCCGGCTCTTTCTTCTGGACGCTATAAACCAGCCCTAAGTCCACAATATTAACGCGTATCTCTGGGTCATAAACGGCCTTAAGTGCATCCAGAATTTCTTGTTCAAATGACATAACTTCCTCTCAAAACAATTCTCAAACAAACGAAATAAAGCATCTATAAAACCTGTGCATTTTTATTATATTTATTTTTAATATCCAATAGTGAGATTTCCCGAAAAAAACTGACCAATTTATCCTGGATTATTTCCACAGGGGTCTGAATTCCACAGTAACCGTATTGAGCACAAGACTCTGGCGGATTACTTCCACAGGAGGCCAGAATCATTTTACCATCTACCGCTTCTATTAATTCCAGAACACTAATCTTATTT
Organism: Calditrichaceae bacterium; assembly: GCA_024763405.1. Lineage (GTDB taxonomy): Bacteria > Calditrichota > Calditrichia > Calditrichales > Calditrichaceae > JANTFQ01. The sequence goes on along the minus strand of JANTFQ010000101.1, from coordinate 6,842 downwards.
AGAGGTCGTGAAATTGTGTATCCCCCCTTAACGCCCTGAACCGAAAGAAGCAGACCGCCTCGCACCAAAGCCTGCAATACTTTTCCCATTACTTCGGACGGAATATTAAACTGATCCGATAAAGATTTAGACGTGTAAAGCTCAATATCGGAATCCCTGTCGTCCATATTCACCATCGCGATGAGTGCATATTCTACTTTTTTACTGAAGCGCATCATAAATCAGACCATTTTTGTCCTATTTAAGGATAAAAAAATAGGACTTTTTTTGTCGTATTTTTTTTAAGGCCTGAATATAGCAGTAGAATTAATGTTAGTCAAACCTTTTTTTTGGGTTATTTAGCCTGCTGAAGGGTATTAAGGATTTGTGGCTACGCACTACCCTTCGACTACGCTCGGGGTGGGAAGATTTGATAATTGATGATTGGCTAGTGGATATTGGATATTGATCATAAAAGAATCTAAATAATCAATTACCAACAGAGAATTTCCAATGTCAAACGGGAAATACTGCAAAGCCTTTGAAGATTGTGGCGATGGATTGCGCCCTTCGACTTCCGTCAGAGCCGGACAGGCCGCTCAGGGTGCGAGCCTTCGATTTTGCTCAGGGTGCGGAGATATGATTATTGATTTTGGTACAATAGTTGAAACACTTTTCCGCGTCATCCATAAAAGCTGCTCATCACGGGTGTTCTGCTGTACTGGGTGAATTAAAATATAGTGATAAGTGTACTTATTCTTTACACAATCAAGGAAGTTTGGATTTAAATGGAAAAACATCTGCTCATTATCGACAGTTACCCGACCCCGTCGCTTCTGAAAAAAACAATTACTCATATCGAGAAGCTGCGTTTAGAAGAAAAAGAAATTTCTATTTTTTTTATGGATTATGGCGTGTTCTGGCTTTTAAATGAAGTATGGGAAGTCATCTATCATCCAACGCTCCTGTATTATGCCCACGTACACGATACCGAAAAATATAGTATTCCATTTAAGGAAGAAGTTGTATTTTCGGGGATGCCGGCCTTTCAACAGCTTGTAAGTACGGCGGATGAGGTGCAACATTTTGAAGAAGACGCAGTTTTTCCGGAACCGATGTTGACAGTTTATAAATAATCTCTTATATTTGCCGACGCTTGGGGCTGTAGCTCAGTTGGGAGAGTACTTGAATGGCATTCAAGGGGTCAGGAGTTCGAGCCTCCTCAGCTCCACAAAAGCCCGGCATTTGCCGGGCTTTTTTTTATTTAAAATCGAATCTTTAATAACTTATTCTTTTAGTGCCGGCCGGAATTTATAGCCATACTGAATAGGGCCGTTTTCCCCGTCTTCATAAATTTTACGGATTACCATTTCTACCGGCTGACCGATTTGAATTTCATCCGGGCCTACGTCGGCTAATTGTGTGGTAATGAGCGGGCCCTCGTCTAATTTTACCAGGGCAATGGAATATGGAATATCTTTATCAAAGGTATCCAATGCCTGATAAATGGTAGAAAAACTATATACCGTTCCTCTTCCCGAAAAACGAAAGGACTTCAACGAGTCGCTTTTACAATGAGGGCAAATACAACGTGGCGGGAAATTTCTTTGACCGCATTCTATACATTCAGTTCCTTCCAGACGATACCGCTGGTTGCGTAATCGCCAATACCGGGGAATATCCATACTTTATTTCCAGATGTTTGTTATATTTTAAATTCTAAACTACAAATGACAAAAATCAAATCAGTCAGCAGACGGATGCGCACGCCGGTTGGCGCATTTTCAACCTATCGGCGCATATATATCAAAGAAACAATTATTTAAATCTCAAACAATGATTCACCCTTTAAGTGAATATTTAGACTTTTTAAATTTGGTGTTTGTTTGTTCTTTGGCGCTTGCTTTTTGGGATTTCCTAAATTTCACTTTAGAAATTTAGGTTATATTTTTTCCAGAATAGAAGTAACCACTGTCGCGCCACTGCCACCGATATTCTGTGTCATAGCCAATCGAACATCGTCCACCTGAAGTTTATCCGGCGCTGTGCCGCGAACCTGTTTCGCTGCTTCCACCAATTGATAGACACCAGTCGCCCCAACCGGATGACCGCGTCCTTTTAATCCTCCAAAAGTACTGATGGGTAATCGACCATTTATATTAAAAACACCATCGGCAGCCAGTTTAGGCGCCTTGCCCGCATTAGCAAATCCGCTCGCCTCTACAGAGAGGGCGGTAATGATACTGAAGGCGTCGTGCGCTTCGAAAAGAGAAATATCTCTCGGCTGAATCCCGGCGGTTTTATAAGCGGCCTGAGCACTTTTTTGTGCTGCTTTAAGGACAATTGGATTCTCCCGGTTATCCAGACCGATGGTATCGGTGGCAATTTCGCAGGCAGAAATTTTTACGGCACTCCCCCCAAAAGATTGAATATTTTTGAGAGGTACAATCACCAGCGCAGCCGCGCCATCCGAAATAGGACTGGAGTCCAGCAGATTTATGGGATCGGCAATGGGTTTGGCTTTTAAATACTGTTCTTTTGTAATCGGATAGCGAAACATCGCATTGGGATTGTACTGTGCATTTTGATGTGCTAAAACAGGAAACGGAGCAAAATCTTCTTTGGAATAGCCGTATTCGTACATATAACGCTGCATCATCAGGGCATTCAGAGCGGCAAAACTAAGCCCGATAGACGCTTCATAATCGGCATCCGCTGCCGTGGCGAGCGCTTTTCCACTGAATTTACCGGAGAACTCGGTTAGTTTTTCCACCCCGACGGCCGCGGCAATTTCTAAGTGTCCCGATGCGACGGCCAAAACCGCCTGGCGTACCGCTGCCGCTCCGGAAGCACAGGCCGCTTCAACCTTAACGGCTTCGATACAAGGAAATCCGGCATAATCTGCAATCAGGGCCCCGAGATGTTCCTGCTCCGCCAAGGCGCCACTCAGCATATTCCCAACGAATAATCCTTCTATGTGCTTCGCACCTGCATCCTTTATGGCGGCCCAAAGTGCTTGCACCGCCAACTGTCGAATGGGATAATCCCAGTGTTCCCGAACCGGCGTCTGACCGATTCCGATAATAGCTGTTTGTCTCATCTGTTTTCCATTAATGCATTACAATTTTATTACGCCAGCGCGCGTAACGGGCATACTCTATTTTTTCTTCCCTGTGCACATAGCTACGTGTGGAAGGCGCCCGGTCGCGCACTTTTTCGATTTTATCGGTTACAATAAAACTAAAGGCATCGCTTCCTGCTCCGCTGCCAAAGCTGGCCAGCAGTATACGGTCTCCGGGGTTTGCTTTATCCAGAGCGGCAGTAAAACCCAACACCGAAGCGCCGGCATAGGTGTTGCCCACGAAATCAACCAGCAGCCCTTCTTTAATCTGCTTTGCGGTAAAATTCAGGTCTTTTGCTTTCTTGCGGGGAAATTTAACATTGGGCTGATGAAATACAGCCTGGGCAAAATCTGAGGTCTGTAAATTCAGTTCCTCCATCAGCGTGGTTACCGCATTAAAAATATGGTGAAAATAGGCCAGATCACCGGTAAAACGGTTACCATGCTCCGGGTATTTCTGATGCGCACGGCGGAAAAAATCCGGCGTGTCGGTCACATAACTATAGCTGCCTTCCAAAACAGCCACTGCCTCCTCCGCCGGTCCCATGATAAAAGCTGCGCCTCCGGCAGCCGCCGTATATTCCAGTGCGTCGCCGGGCTTTCCCTGCGCCGTATCCATACCGACCGCCAATGCGTATTCACCCATTCCAGAGCCCACAAAGGCAGTTGCCGCCTGAATGGCTTCGGTTCCGGCTTTACAGGCAAATTCAAAATCACCGGCAACCGTATCGGGAACAATGCCGAGAATTTGTGAAACAACCGTCCCGCTGGGCTTCACAGCATAAGGGTGTGATTCCGAGCCGACCCAAACCGCCCGTATTTTTTGCGGATCGGTTCCAGCCCGCTTTAAAGCGTTTTGCGAGGCCTCGATGGACATGGTAATCGTGTCTTCATCGGGACCGGGAACACTTTTCTGTTTTATGGGCAAAAAGTCTTTATCCTGTCCGTCCCGCCACAGATTTGATATTTCGGAAGCGGGAAGACGGTATTTAGGAATATAGGCCCCGTAACCGATGATTCCGGTTTTACGAATGGGTTTCATTATTTTAGACATTAAAATTTTTCCCGGTGAAAATTTTTAAATTGATTTTATATTTTTTTAGCCACAGAGGGACACAGAGTTTTCTTCTTGCCATCAATACTTCTTTTTTGGCTTTTAATAGATGTTTAGGAGTGATTTCCAAAATCTCGGCTGACTAAACACATTTTACATTTAAAATTCAAAATTTAAAATTTTAATATATTTCGTTTTTCTAAAGAACAGATTATTTCCCATTCCGAGTCGCTTACCGGCTGGATGGAAAGCCGGCTGCCCTTGCGCAAAAGCATCATATTTTCCAGCCCGGGTACGGTTTTAAGGTGCTCCAGTGTAACCGGGTTATCGAAGCTTTCTTTGGCCTGCACATCCACCATTACCCAGCGCGGATTATCCGGAGAGGATTTGGGATCAAAATATTTGTGTCCCGGTTCAAAGGCAAAATGGTCAGCATAGGCCTCACGTACGACTTCGGCAATGCCCATGATGGCCATGGGCTGCACAACACTGTGGTAAATAAATACCCGGTCGCCCTGTTTCATTTGATCGCGCATAAAATTACGGGCCTGGTAATTGCGGACACCTTCCCAACTGGTGGTTTTTTCCTTTAATAAATCCTGCCAGGAGTAGGTGCGCGGTTCGGTTTTTAACAGCCAGTACACAATATGTTGCTCCTCTTTATTTTTTTGCGGGGAAATGTATAAATATGCTGCTATTTAATCAAATAAATTAATGAAGTCATCATGCGCAGAGGATTTTCTCAGAAAAGATATCCGGCTTTCATGTAAAATACATTTTGAAAATCATATTTTTGAGCAAAACTTTTCTCCCCGCGGGAAAAAACAAACTCAACCGGCCCCAGAAGGGAAAGAAATTTTATACCGATTCCGTAACCTAAAATATAGGGCTGGATTGCGGTAGCTCTTTTATCGATATAGGAATATTCAAACATCGAATTAAACAAGAGCCTGAGGTAAATGTCTTTTTTATACATCCAGCGATATTCCAATCCGGCGACGGCTGCTTCCCTGGCACTGTACTGGTCGTAGCGGCCGCCAATAAAACTTCGCACTCCTCCGAGAGAGAATTTTTTATAGAGCGGCACCGAACGTCCGGTTCCCCAAAAAGCGCTGAAATGCAGGGTGTGCCGTGGTAAAAAGGATAAATAGTAGTGCCAATGGGATTGAAACAGCCAATAGTTCAGTTTCGACCCCAAACGCCGGTCACTCACCTCATAACTGCCTGAAAAAATTCCACCCGAATGCGGGATAAAAACATCGTCCAGCGAATCGTAATTATAATCAATACGTATTTTATACAGCTTGTCATTAAAGGCTCTTTTCAGGGAAGAAATAATGGAGGTACTACGGTTCATTTCAAAATTGAATTCCGCCTGTACATTAAGTGCATCCAGAGGCAAAAAACCAAGGCCCAGTCCGGCCTGAAAATTCCGTTCGGCATAGGTAAGCACTTCTTTACCATTTTCATCAAAGCCAATCTTTGGTATGTTTTCATGCGCGGCGCGCAGATAGGGATAAATTGGCTGTTTAAGGGAAACGGAAGGATACGAGAGTCGGTAGGCCAAGCGTGAAATTCCCGGAAACTGGTATTCTAATTCTCCTCTCAGGCCCGGAAGAAGAATATTGGTCCCCTGCATTTTAACCGCCAACACAATTTTACGGTAATCATCGTAGCGAAACCCAATGCGCAACCGGCGGAAAAGACGCTCCTTGACATAGATTTCCAGATGGATTTTCCCGGGCTGAACCGGCACAATATCATATTGAATCGTTTTAAAATAGTTCAGGCTATATAAAAGCTGAATATTGCGGTTGAGCTTGTCAAGGTTCAGCCGATCACCCGGCGCAATTCCCAGGAACTGATAGATAAAAGAAAAAGAGAGCTTTTTATTACCGGAAATATTCATGCTGAAAACGAGCGGTTCTTTTGAATATGCGGCTTGTTTTTTAATTTCTTTTTGGTTTTGCAGAGAATCGAAGGCAAGGAGTTGTCTTTTCAATTGCAGTAGCTGTGGAATGGCCTGAAGGGCCGCTTTTCTGCCGGATTTAACAATCGCGTTCATTTTATCCGGCCCGAAATCGCCGGAAGAGTACATATCCAGCGCCGGCGTGATAAGAATATCCACCTGTTTTAAATTTTCTTCTTCCCGGTAGGACCCCGGAATATTGAAAGCCTGTTCAAAAATATCAATGGTCGAACGCAACCGGTGGCGCTTTTTTAACGGGGTTCCCACATTGACGGCAATGACAATATCGGCGCCCATTTTCTTAACCACATCAACAGGAAGATTATTTACAACTCCCCCGTCAATTAAAAGTGAATCGCCCCATTCAACGGGATTAAAGACACTGGGAATGGAGATGGTCGCACGCATGGCTTTGGGCAAAGAACCGTGTGACAGCACCACTTCTTTACCCGAAATAAGGTCCACAGAAACACAGCGGAAAGGAACGGGCAATTTATTAAAATCATGAACCTGCGAATACGGGAAGGTTTCTTTGGAAAAAAACAGACTTATTTTCTCGCCCTCAATAAGACCCAGCGGAAGGACAGGAGCAAATCCTTTTAACCCGAAATCGAGCTGATAGCGGCTTTTTTGATATTTTACGAAATACGGCTGGTCCTGCCGCGCCGGGAGATCGCTGAACAATTCATCCCAATCCGCTTTTAACAGTATCTTTTCGA
>JANTFQ010000100.1 GCA_024763405.1 Calditrichaceae bacterium | reverse complement strand
TGTTAGGATACGATTTTAATGGCGATTAAAAAAAGAATGAACAGCCGTGTGGGATTAGCATTCTGTATCGCGTTTATTTTTTTGTTCAGCGGCGGACTTCACGCACAAATACAATCCATCGATTCGTTGCGTGCTGCTATCACAATAAAAGAAGATTCGCTTAGCTATTTTGATAATGATTATAAACAGATAAAGCAATCCTTTGACGCGCTGAATGCGGAAATATTCAGGCAAAAAAAGGAGCTGGAGACATCCTCTAATCCGCTTACACGGCTGAATTTAAGCAGCGACCTAAAAGAATCCGCCAGCCTGGCCACCAGGTTGGATAACCTGCAGCAAAACAAGCAACGCATCCGGCGGGAACTGCAAAACCTGTATCGGCTGGCTATTGACGATACCGATAGTTTGGTAAAGCAAAAATTCAAAAAAGTTCAGCATTTACAAAATAATAACCAAAAAATTTCAAGCTTGAATCTCATTAGCCTTCTTGAAAAAGAAAAAAAAATCTGGCAAAAAAAACTGGCCGAAACAGGTCCTGCTGAATCTCAAAAGCCGCTACTGGTAATCGAACCCGGTGATAATATCGAGCGCATACAGCTCAAAATACAATTATTACAAGACCACATCCGGCAGTTGGACGATGAATTGAAAAAACTGTATAAACGGCGGTCCGGACTGCAATCCGACCTGCAGATATATGAAGAAATGCTAAGTTTTATGGATAACTTACAGCAAAATATCGATCCGGAACAGGAATATTTTGATCAGGAACGCAGCGATCAGCTAAAAGATGATGTGCGTAACGCTAAACTGAAAATTTCGGGTATCGATGAGCGTCTTGATCAGCTTACCAGGCAAAAGAAGGAACTGGAAAACAAAGTACAAAAGTTTAGAGTATACTTTAAAAAGAAGCTAAACCAATAGGCGGTTTAACTGTATGAATAGAAGACAATCGAAAATAGTAAGCTTAATGATATTGCTGGCAAGCCTGTTGTATGGACAGGATAAACAGCCGTCTTTTTATATGAACCTGAATGCTGCTCAGGAATATCACAGCAATTTGTATCGCGTTCCGGACTCGCTTAGAAAAGATGATTTCCGTTTCAATTCATTTATAAGGGTTGGTTTTCGTAGTTCCCGTATTCAACACAAAAGGCAATTTAATGTCTATTATGAAAACCGTTTACAAAGCTATTTCACCTACCAAACCTATAACCGGATGGAAAATATTCTGGCCGGAAATATTGCCCTTCCACTTTGGTCTAAGAACAGATTACATATTGATGACCGGCTGCGTTTTCGAAGTTATTCAAAGAGTAAATCCTTTAATTATTTGCGAAATGTTTTCACTGCATATATTAATTTAAATATGTTTAAAAACTGGCGCATCGGGAGCGGGTATCGTCACTGGCTAAAACGCTATCCCAATACGGTTTCCTATAAGGACTATCTGAGCAGTCGCCTTTTCTTTACATTACGTCACAATATGGATAATAGAACACAGCTTGGGTTAAGGACGGAACTGAACTGGCACCACGGGAATCTTTATCCGTTTGATAATCCAAAACTAAAAGGATCAACCCTGGAAGGGAACCGCTTTGCAGCAATTTTTTCCGGAAACAAAATATTTGCCGGCAAATATTTCTGGGATCTGCGTTACCGTTATGAGTTTGACAGCCCAAAAGATTTCGAAGTGCAGGCCTTTGGTGAAAATTTTGGTGATGAAGATACGGAAGAAATATTAGCGGAAGATTCGGATTTTGATTATGCCAAGCATCAGTTTTCTTCTTCCATTTTATTTAAAGCATTTCCAAAAATATCTTTTTTTGGATTTGTTGTAATGCAGACCAAAAAATTTCAACATTGGCGCATCACAGAGAACGGAGCGCTGCGCAGGGATTTTTTCGGTTATTTTTCATTGAATGTTAAATACAGTTTTAATAAAGATTTTTATACCAACGCCTATTTCAATCTTGAACGAAATATTAGTAACCATCCCCATTACCGCTATTCCAGGGAAATTACCGGACTTAGCCTGCGTTATAAATTTTAGCCTTTTTCACAGTCAAATATCTGACGCCGGCGTTAAAATATTGACGCTTTTTTTATGCACATCGTTAAAAATCTAACACCTCTATTTTAATCTCATAAGTACCTTATACTGCTTGCTGCCGTTGAGACCTGTAAAACCGGGCTTCTGCGGCATTTTTATTTATTGGCATACGGCTTGAATAAGAAACAATACAATTCCTTATTATTCACTTAATTTGAGAGGTAATATAATGAAAACTAGCTGGCGTATTTTAGGCATCCTGACATTGGCATTGGGGATTGTTTGGATTAGCAGTTGCAATAAAAGCAGTCCTAATTCCAGCAGTTCCTTAACAAAATCCAGTACTGCGGTAATGAAGGCCACCAATAGCCCCAGAGCCGCGAGCACAACCGTGGCGGATATCCCGGTAAGCGGCGGCAAGCTGAATGTACAAACAGCCTGGATTAATATCGCAGACCTGCGCATCGAAGAGAATTCCGGTAACGATGTGGAACAGGAAGGTGAGCATAATGATGGCGATCAGGGTGGATCCGACAACGAATCACAAGACGGGAATGAAGACAGCACAGACGCTGCAGATATTACCGCTGCCGGGCCCTTTAGTATCGACATCAGTAATGGCCAGGCCCTGATAGGATCATTTGACGTTTACGCGGGTACCTTTCGCAAAGTCGATTTTTCTTTTATGCCCAACACCAACGATCCTTTTTATGGTAAAACGATTGTCATCGGCGGCGAATTTACGGCTGAGGACGGAACCGTTATACCGTTTGCGCTGAAATCCGAATTTTCAAAACAGATTCAAATCCCTATTGCCGGCGCTGGTATTGTGGTGGCTGCCAATTCGACGGTAGAAATAAACGTGGTTTTTGATCTGGCGGCCTGGTTCGGAAGCGTTGATTTTTCCTCAGCTCAGGCAGCTAACAGTCAAATACTGATTGATGCTTCTACCAACACAGCTTTGCTTACCGCATTTGAAGCTAATTTAGACAAATATGTGGAAGTGGAGGAGAAGGAATAACCTTAACCCCGGAGAAGGCCTTCAAACTTTTTGGAGGCCTTTTTCTTTTAATTGTTCATTCAATGAAAAACTAATGCTACCTGAATCTAATTAAAGAAAACTGAGACCATGAAGATTTATTTGATAATCATTATACTTATTGGTTCGCTCATCGCCTCTGAAAAAAGTGTCACAATTAGCGGTTATGTTCTGGATGCCTCCAGCGGCGAATCACTTATTGGCACCAATGTTTACCTGGACGGACTAAAGATAGGCACATCTACTAATTCATATGGATTCTATTCGCTATCAATTCCTGTGGAACAAGAGGTTCGGGTTATTTTTTCATACATGGGATATAAGCCGCAGGTGAAAAAACTATTTCTTAAAAAGAATTTCAAACTCACTATTAAACTATCACCACAGATAATTTCAACTGAAGATATTGTGGTTACAGCGCGCAAAAAGAATGAAAATATTGAAAAAAAACAGATGAGCGTAATGGACGTTCCGGTACGAATGGTGAAGCAATTGCCGGCCATTCTTGGCGAAACGGATGTTTTGAAAGTTATTCAACTTTTACCGGGCGTTCAGTCCGGTTCCGAGGGGACCACCGGGTTTTATGTGCGCGGGGGAAATGCCGACCAAAACCTGGTGTTATTGGACGAAGCCACGGTATACAATCCCAACCATCTTTTTGGCTTACTAAGCAGCTTTAATTCTCGCGCGATCAATAATGTAACCATGATTAAAGGGGGATTCCCTGCCCAATATGGAGGTCGGTTATCATCGATTCTGAATATTTCGATGAAGGAAGGGAATAGTAAAAGTTATCACGTGGATGGCGGACTGGGGGTGGTTACCTCTAAACTGACCGTGGAAGGTCCGCTTTTAAATGACAAGGCCTCTTTTATTGTTTCGGCACGCAGGACGTATCTGGATTTGCTGTTAAAAGCGTTTCCCAGTCTATCAAATACAAAGTATTCCTTTTATGATTTAAATGCTAAGGTCAATTATAAAATATCTCATAACGACCGCTTTTTTCTAAGCTATTTTAGCGGTAGGGATAACGCTGCCTATATCGCCGCTAACAGTCTTAATTATGATTTTAAATTTGGCAACAGTACCAGTACGTTGCGCTGGAACCATCTGTTTGGTGAAAAACTATTTAGCAACACGTCTTTGGTATACAACACATATTTGATGAACCTTAAGACCAACCAGGGCAATTTTTATTCTGAGTTTTATTCACAGATAAAAGATATTACAGCTAAAACTGATTTTGAATATTTCCCCAACCCTGCGCACACCATAAAATTTGGTGTTCAATACACACAGCATTCGATTACACCAACCGGGACATCCGGCAATATAAAAACCGATTCCCTGGCCACGGTTTTAAATGCGGCACATATACAGAAAAAAACCGCGGCCGAAGGAAGTATCTATATGAATGATGCGATTAATGTCAGCAAATCATTTGGTTTAAATTTAGGCGTGCGGGTTCCTGCTTATAAAATAAAGCAGACCAGTTACTACGGATTTGAACCACGGGCCACACTTAAATATACTTTATCACCCGTGGCCTCACTTAAAGCGGCTTATACCGTGATGCACCAGTATTTACACCTTGTACCCAGTTCAACAGCTTCGTTTCCAACCGATATTTGGCTTCCCAGCAGTAAAACTGTAAAACCGCAGCGCTCGGAACAATACGCGTTGGGGTATTTCCGGAACTTTGAAAAAAATAGGTATGAAACAAGTATCGAAGCCTATTATAAGACGATGCAAAACCAGGTGGCGTTTAAAGAAGGAACGCAACTACTGGAACAGACTGATATTGATCAGCAATTAGTTTTTGGTAAAGGATGGTCATATGGTGTTGAACTTTTGGCAAAAAAAAGAAGCGGTAAGTACAACGGTTGGATATCTTATACGCTTTCCTGGACAAACCAAAAATTTCCGGATTTGAATTTCGGCAAAACCTTCCCCTTCAAGTACGACAAACGCCACGATCTATCGGCAGTTGGTATATATAATTTTAATAAAAACTGGACTATTTCCGCTGATTTTGTTTTTACTTCAGGTAATGTGGTCACCTTGCCGGAAGGCAGAGTAAACGTATACGAAGGCGGGGATTTATATAATGGTGTGTTTGACGTTTATACCGGGCGTAATAATTACAGATTAGGAAATTATCATCGCCTAGATGTTACGGCTACCTACAAGTATGCATCCAGTTTTTTTAATAAAAACTACGACGGTGAATTTGTTTTAAGTATCTACAATCTATACAGCCATCAGAACCCCTATTTCATTTATGTAGATGTTGACGGCGTAACACATAAACCATACGCCAAACAGGTTTCCCTGCTTCCCATAATTCCAAGTCTCAGCTTTAATTTTAGGTTCTAAATAAAGAGAAAAATATGAAAACCACAGTAATAATTTTAAGCGCTTTTATTCTTTTGCTGGTTAACAATTGCGAAAAGAATATTGTATTACCTGTTCACGATTATAAGAGTCAACTGTCGGTAGAATGTATACTGGAACCGAATAAAGTTCCCGTTTTATATCTTGGAAAAACGGTTTCCTATTTTGATACACTAAATACAAATACCGACCTATTTGTAGATAATGCTCTGGTTATAATAAGTACATCCAATAACCACGACACGCTGCAGGTTACCAGCAAATATAATTATTACCGCTGCCAGCAGGAGTATTTTTATCAGGGGACCATTCCTGTTGTTCAGGGTAGGTTCTATCATTTAAGAATCGAGTATAATGGTTCTGTTTATGAAGCAGATACAGAGACCAATGTACACCCTGTTGAGATTGATTCGATATCGTTTGTAGCTAATTTCAGCGATCTGTACGGAGAACACGAGGGTGTTGTAGTCACTTTTACCGATTTGTTAAATGAGCAAAATTTTTATCGTTACCGGATGGACCGGGTATTAACAAAATCAAAAAAGGATATACCTAATTGTGCAAATGGACCTTTTGCTGCTTCCGAGGTTGGGCGGTCCGTGTATTTTGATACAAACGTGGACGGGGCAAGTTTAACGATTGTCATTGAACCTGCATTTCAACATCAGGCAGGTGACACCGCTCGTATATATCTTCAGACTTTAGATACCGCCAGCGCCCGTTTTTTTGATGATTTAGACAGGCAGAAAAGTGCTAAAATAAATCCGTTTATTGAACCGGTATTTATTACGTCCAATATTCCCGGGGCCTTTGGTATTTTCGGCGCCTGCAATTATTCGAATTCTGTCAAGTTCACTTATCCCGAATGATTGGAGCCGCATTGACTAATTTTAAAAAAATACTAATTGTCCATACAGCATACTTAGGTGATGTTGTTCTGGTTACACCTTTAATTCGTGAAACAAAAAGAATGTTTCCTTCTGCTATTATTGATGTATTAGTAATCCCCGAAACAAAAGATGTACTCTTGAATAATCCGCATATAAGAAAGATTGTCACTTTTAACAAACGGAAAAACAAATTTAAAGCATTTATACAAACCTTGAAGGTTCTTAGAAAAGAAAAATATGATCTTGCTGTTTTACCGCATAGTTCATCAACCACGATCTACTTAATGCTTTTAGCAGGAATTCCGCAGCGTATTGGTTTCAACCGCAGGCACGCGGCAGATTATTTAACAATGAAAGTGCCCTATGTAAACGGACGAAATTGGCACGTTACAAAAAAGAATCTTCATCTGTTAAGTGTCTTCGGTGAGCGGTCATTCGATTTGCAAACGGAAATGTTTCCCTCTGAATTGGACAGAAAAAAGGCTGATGCGATTTTATCTGAATTACCCCACAAAAACCGGCCTGTCATTGTAATAGCTCCGGGTTCTGTGCGCGCTACGAAGAAATGGCCCGAAAAACATTTTTTTGTTCTAACAAGAATACTTGAAATTTATAAATATAATTTAGTTTTTATAGGCAGTAAAAATGAATTTTCGCTTTGTAAGCACATAATTGATTCGGCGGAAGTAGACGCCATAAATATAGCCGGTAAAACGACAATTCTTGAATCAGCAGCCGTTATTCAACTAAGCGATTTAATGGTCAGCAACGACAGCGCTACACTGCATATTGCCAATGCGGTTCAAACGGATGTATTTGCCTTTTTTGGACCGACTGTTACCGATTTTGGATTTTTCCCGTTTAGAAAAGGAGATCATGTCTTTGAACTAAATATGGACTGCCGACCTTGCGGGTACCATGGTGGGAAAAAATGTCCGTTGAAGCATCATAAGTGCATGGAGGATATTTTACCAGAACAGGTTTTTGGAGAAATTCAAAGAAAATTTAATGAAACAGAAATAAAGTAGAAATCTCAAATGTTTTTTGATGGGAATTTATTAAATAATCAAAAGGCAGCTTTAATCATATCCCTTAGTCTAGTTTTAAGGTCTGTTTTAAGCATGGTTATTCCTCCTGGATTTGATGAGGCTTATTACGGATTGTATTCTTCACATTTAGCATGGGGCTATTTCGATCATCCACCGCTGGTGGCTGCTACTGCCGGAATCGGAAGATGGCTTTCTGGCAGCTATTCTTCTTTAAGCTTAAGAGCAGGAAGCATCTTATTATTTACCCTTACCTCGGTTGTTATTTACCAGAGTGTTAAGGAACTTTTTGATTCTGCAAGTGCGGTAATTGCACTTGTTTTATTAAATACGGTTCCGTACTTATTTTTAGGAATAGGGGCATTTGTTTTTCCGGACAATGCTTTAATATTTTTCTGGAGCTTATTTTT
>JANTFQ010000099.1 GCA_024763405.1 Calditrichaceae bacterium | reverse complement strand
TCTTGGGTTCTTTTATTGGGATGCCCTCACCTCCAATGCAGATTACGCTGGATTTAATGCCGGTTATGGAAAAAGAACTCATCCAGATGCTGGAAAAGGTAGATACAGCCTCGTCACCATTGTCTGACCTGGCGTCAATTTTTGAAGTAGGTTAATATGAAAATAAAACCGGTAAGTCTGTTTTTCCTTGGAAAGGGCGGGGTTGGGAAATCAACCTCTTCAGCGTTGACCGCCCTGGCCGGTGCTCAAAAAGGAGTATCCGTTTTATTAGTTTCCCTTGATCCCGCGCATAATCAATCCGACATTTTTGAGACCAGGCTAAGCGACAAGCCTAAGAGAATAAACCGGAATTTATATGTCTCGGAACTTGATTTAGAAAAGTGGATTCGTAAATATCTGCGTGGTGTGGAAGATCAGGTAAAACGTTCTTATAAATATTTAACCGCCATGAACCTGGAGCATTATTTTGACGTCATAAAATATTCGCCGGGTATTGAGGAATACGCCCTGCTGAACGCGTATGAACATATCCTGAAAGAACATAAAGATAAAGATTATATTATTTTTGATATGCCGCCAACGGCGCTTACTTTAAAATTTTTTGAGCTGCCCCAAATTTCTCTCACCTGGTTAGAGCAACTATTAAAGTTACGTCAGGAAATTTTAAAAAAACGCGAAATTATCACAACCATAAAAATTGGTAAAAAGGATTTCCAGAGTGATAAAATAATAACCAAACTCGATGCACAAATTTCAGGTTATGAAAAAATAAAAAGTATTTTTTCCGATCCGCAAAAAACCCGCATCAATTTAGTCCTTAATCCGGATAAACTCTCCCTTAACGAATCGCTTTTAATTGTACGGCGTTTAAAAGATAGCGCACTCTCTGTTAACCGCCTGTTCTTAAATAAATATAATCAGGAAAACAGCACGTATATTGTAAATAGTTTTCCGGAAACTCCCATGTTAAAACTGCCGGTTTCGGAACATCCATTGCTTGGGTTGGATATATTGTCTGCTTACCTCGCTGCAAAGGAAACCGGAATTCGTGAAATTGTATAAATCGAAATTTCCTCTGTACGTATCTCCGATGTTTTAATAGCAATTGCGATCTCCTTTTATCTGTTAAATCTGTTAAGTTTTTTGGTTTGTGTCCGATTAAAAAACTGTTGTGGCAGGCATGACACTCTATTTAAAATGGAATTAGCAATGCATAGTTTAATCTTTCTGAAACGAATAGCCCTATTTTTCTTGTTCTTTTTACTAGCTCAAAATGTTCATGGCCAAATGTTTAACTTCCGTGTTTTTGGTGCGGCAGAGGGGCTGATCCAGTCCCAGGTGCACACAATCCTGGAAGACAATGACGGTTATATGTGGTTTGGTACGGTCAATGGAATATCGGTATTTGACGGACGGGAATTTCGATCGCTCACGGTTAAAGACGGTCTGGCGGCAAACTTTATACTTTCTGGTGCAAAAGACAAAGAGGGAAACTTGTGGTTCGGGCATCGGAACGGGATGCTAACCAAGTATAACTGGCAGACAAAAAAACTGGAAAAAATTTATTTGTCAGAATCTTTGAGAGATTCTACCAGTACGAAAATTACATCTCTATTCACAGATAAGGAAGGACGCCTGTGGATTGCGACCGAAGGGTGGGGCGCCTATTATTTTGAAGGAGATAGTCTTAGACAACTAAATATGAAGAACGGCCTGGCAACAAATAACGTAAGTGCCATTAGCCAGGATATTCAGGGCCGTATCTGGCTGGGAACGGATTCCCTGATCTCTCTATACGATCCCGCTGTAAATCAATTTGACACGTTAAAATTAAAGAATAAAGATAATGAAATCAGTGTAACGGCTTTTTTATCGGATTTTAATGGACAGATGCTGATCGGCGCTCAGGGAAGCGGACTCTATCTGTACAGGCCGGATTTGCATAAAACCTATCTCGTGACAAAGAGTGAAGAACTGTTTGACCGAAAAATAAGTGCAATTTTCCAGGATCATTCCGGCAGAATATGGCTTAGCAGTGAATTTTCCGGGGTTGCATATTCTACTAAAATCAAAGAAAATAAAATTACATTTAAATTAATGACAACTGCAAACGGTTTACCTTTTGACGGAAATAATATAATTACCGAGGATCGGGAAGGAAATTTGTGGTTCGGTACTTCGGGGAGAGGCGCCGCACAACTTCGGGACAGACGCTTTGAGCTTTGGACGCCTGGGGAGAATGAAGAAGAAAAAAGTGTCTGGAGTATTTTTATTGATTCAAAAGGAAACCATTGGTTTGGCACGGGAGACGGTGTAATTGTTCTGAACAAGAATGCCCAAAAAATATTACAGTTTAAAGAATATGAAGGAAAACGTCTTAACGATATTTTTATCATTCGACAGGATAATACGGGGAAAATCTGGTTCACTTCAAATTTATCCGGGTTATATTATGTCGATTTGCAACGAAAAAAAATCCATCCCTTTACTTTACCGGATACATTAGGGGCGCATAATATTAGTTGTGTGGAATTTGATCAGCAGAAAAATATATGGCTGGGAGGGCCGCATTTAGGACTTTATAAATATAATCCGGTGTCTAAAAAATATAAAAACATGCTTCTGCCGAACAAAGATTATACTAAAAACATAATGAATATTTCGTTTAAGGACAGCAAGTCGGTGTTGTGGTTTGGGTTGATCAATGGCGGTTTGTATAAGTATGACGGACGCCATTTCAGCAGGGTTCATAACGCCCCAAATTCAATTTCCAATATTGTTGAAGGAACGATGAATGATTATTGGATTACCAATGACAAAGATCAATTGTTCCATTATGAAGATAGAAAATTTAAAAAATTCGGAAATGAATATGGGTTGGAAGGAAACGTTATTTATTCTGTATTGGCAGATTCGAATAGTGTTTGGGTAGGAACCAGCAGTGGTTTAGCCCAGTGCAAGTATACCGGTAATGCATTTAAATTTTATACTAAAAAAGAAGGATTCCCTTTTGGGGAAGCGAATGAAGGTGCGGTTTATAAAGATAAAACCGGAAAACTCTGGTTCGGCACAATTGATGGCGCTGTTTGTTTTCATCCGGAGTTGGAAACGGTACACAAAACCCCTCCTTTAATTCATATTCGCGGGTTAAAGCTATTCTTGAAAAACTTTGCATTTCCCCAAAAAGCCGAATTTTTGCCGGAACAGAATTACTTAACCTTCGATTTTATCGGGGTCAGTATGTCTATGCCGGAAGCCATTCGGTACCGGTACCGGCTGCTTGGTGTCGATGAGGACTGGCTTCCCGAAACTGAGGCAACCTCTGCAACCTATCCCAATTTATCACCGGGTACATATACCTTCCAGGTAAAAGCGCGCAACAATGACAATATGTGGACGCCGGAACCAGCAACGTATACATTTACCGTTTTGGCGCCGTTCTGGCGCACCTGGTGGTTCTCTGTAATTATGGTATTTGTTTTTATTCTGCTCGTATATCTTTTTATTTACTGGCGAACGACCGAAGTGAATAAAAGAAACGCAATCCTTGAAAAAAAGGTGGAGGAACGTACGAGTGAACTAAAAAAGAAAAAAGAATCGGTGGAATCGGCATTAGCAGCATTAAAAGAAAGTGAAACAAAATTTCGTACCTATACCGAATTAACCAGCTCCGGTATTTTTATTCATCAGGATAATAAATTTCAATATGTCAACAAAGCCGGGCGTAAATTATCCGGCTATACGGCAGAAGAAATACTTGAGAAAAATATCTGGGATATTGTACATCCGGATTACCGTGCCTTGCTGCAAAAACGATTTGCAGATAGAGTCGCGGGGAAAGAGGTCCCGGAACAGTATGAATTTAAATATATTAAAAAAAATGGGGAAGAGGGCTGGCTGGATTTTTCAGGGCTTCTAATAGACTATAACAATAAACCTGCTCTTTTGGCAACCGTATTTGATATTACGGAACGTAAAGCTGCGGAAGAGGCTTTACTTTCGGAGAAAGAACGTCTTGCCGTAACGCTTCGTTCCATTGGAGACGGCGTAATTACCACCAATATCCAGGGACGAATCACGTTAATCAACGAACGGGCCAAAAGTCTTATTGGCTGTGCGGGCAGCGATCCCGTTAATGAAAAGCTGGAAAAAATCCTATTTCTATTCGATGAGCAAACCGGCAAAAAAATAATCAACCCCGTGGATATAACATCCGCTATTCACGGTAGGAAATCGAGCTACACCAACTGTGTTTTAAAAACCTTAAGCGGAGGACAAAAATTTATTTCGTTTGCCGGTTCACCGCTAAAAGATAAAAATAACCAGCGTATCGGAGTTGTATTTGTCCTGAGGGATGTCACCGAAAAACGCCAGATGGAACAGGAACTCTTTAAGAGCCAGAAATTAGAATCAGTGGGTGTTTTGGCGGGAGGCATCGCGCATGATTTTAATAATATTTTAACCGCCATCATCGGAAATTTATCGCTGGCAAAATTAAACATGGACCCGGCAGATGAAATATACAACCGTATTGAGAAAGCCGAAAAAGCCTCAGCAAGAGCGCAGGAGCTAACCCAGCAACTGCTTACCTTCTCTAAAGGCGGGGCGCCCGTAAAAAAGGCAGCTTCCATCGAAGAGGTTGTAAAAGATTCTGTCGGTTTTGTATTAAGCGGTTCTAACGTTAAATACCGTCTTGACTTTGAGAAAGATCTGCCGCCGGTAGAAATCGATTCGGGACAAATCAGTCAGGTGATTCAGAATCTGGTGATAAATGCCGATCAGGCAATGCCGGAAGGCGGGAATCTAAATATAAGTGTGCGCCAAAAAGAATTTAAAAAAGGGCGTAAGGGATTAAATCCCGGTCTGTATTTACAACTGGATGTGGCCGATGAAGGGATTGGTATTTCAAAGGAATATCTGGATAAAATTTTCGATCCTTTTTTCACTACAAAGCAGAGCGGCAGCGGTTTGGGCTTGGCAACCTCATATTCCATAATTCAAAAACACGGTGGTTTGCTCTCGGTCGCTTCGGAAATTGGAAAGGGTACGGTATTTACCATATTTCTGCCCGTTGCCCGTGGTATTAGAATCGCACATTCATCCCGAAAAGAAGACCTTTCCACTATTCGGGGACACGGAAGAATTTTGGTAATGGACGATGAATTGTTTGTTCAGGAAACAGCGGTGACCATGCTCGAAGGATTTGGCTTTGAAGCAGTGGCCGTGAACGACGGGGCGGAAACACTGGACTTGTATCAAAAAGCAAAAGAGGAGAAAAACCCGTTCAGCGCTGTCGTAATGGATTTAACCATTCCAGGAGGAATGGGCGGGAAGCAGGCAATTTTAAAACTATTAGAAATAGACCCAAAGGCGGTAGCGATTGTTTCCAGTGGCTATTCCAGTGACCCGGTAATGGCCGATTTCACTCAATACGGGTTTAGCGGGTGCCTGAAAAAACCGTACCGGCTGCAAGAATTGGTTGGTGTCTTTAAGGAGCTTGGCCTGGCCTCGTCAGAACCAGAGAAATGAAATTTTAAGTTCAGTCTATGTTATTGATCTTCCAGTAATTGATTACCCGAGGCTGCCCGCACCGCCAACCGGTCGCAGCGTTCATTCTCCGGATGTCCGGCATGTCCTTTAACCCAATGCATTTCAACCTCATGCTGCTCTAATAAATCAAGCAGCCGTCCCCATAAATCCGGGTTCTTTGCCGCTTCGTTTTTATTGCGCATCCAGCCTTTTTGCTCCCAGCGTTTTGCCCAGCCCTTTACCACCGCATCTACAATATATTTGGAATCTGAATAGACGTTCACCCGGCAGCGTTCTTTTAATGATTCCAGCCCGGCAATTACGGCCATCAGCTCCATCCGGTTATTGGTTGTTTGTTTATATCCGGCCGAAAGCTCTTTTTCATATTCGCCGAATTTTAAAATTGTTCCGTAGCCGCCCGGCCCGGGATTACCCGAACAGGCACCGTCTGTATAAATTTTTACGTGTTTCAAAGTTGTTTTCCATTTAATTTTTAATTATAATAGTAACAACCTAATTTATCAAATACCATCCAAAATAAAAAATATTAAATATGACCAAAGCAGTTGTTTTTTTGCTCTTGTTATCAATTGCAATTTTACAGGCAATGAATACATCGTCGTTAAGCGGTTTTGTGCTGGATGCCTCCAGCAGAGAATCTATTCCGGGCGCCAATGTGTACCTGCCCGGCCAGCGACTGGGCAGCAGCAGTAATGGGAGCGGGTACTATGTTATTTCCAATCTCCCGGC
Source organism: Calditrichaceae bacterium (assembly GCA_024763405.1). Taxonomy (GTDB): domain Bacteria; phylum Calditrichota; class Calditrichia; order Calditrichales; family Calditrichaceae; genus JANTFQ01. The sequence goes on along the minus strand of JANTFQ010000099.1, from coordinate 1,627 downwards.
AGGGGAATATTCGGTTAAATGCCAGTTCGTTGGCTACAAACCCATTCAGCGGAAGCTGAAATTAGAGCCTGGAGAACAGAAACATCTGAATATTTTTATGGAAGAAGATATTCTCCAAGGTGACCTGATTGAGACAAACCTCAGCAGTTCCGGTAAAGTAGATAATTTATTTCGCAAACCGGTTTCAAAAATCAAACTCTCTTCTCTCCAGATAAAGCGCATTCCTCAGGTACTCGAAGCGGATTTGCTTCGGACATTGCAAAACCTGCCCGGCATTCTATCCATATCAGATTTTTCTTCTGCGCTTTACGTGCGCGGGGGGACACCGGACCAAAATCTGTATTTAATCGACGGTGCAGATGTATATAATCCCGAGCATGCATTTGGCTTTTTTTCTACCTTTAATACCGATGCCGTTAAACAGGTAGAGCTGTACAAAGGCGGATTTGGTGCGGCCTACGGCGGCCGTTTATCTTCGGTTGTGGATGTCGCGTACGCGGATGGCAACCGTAAGAATTGGGGAGGCAGTGCTTCCCTTAATCTGCTTTCAGGCAAGACGTCGTTATCAGTTCCTCTTGGAAATAACGGCTCCCTGTCCGGTTCTTTCCGGCGTACCTATTTCGATCAGACGGCGGCAAAACTGATAAACGATATTCCCAAATATTATTTCTACGATGCAAATCTAAAGGCCGATTTAGATGTGAATCCGGATAATAAAATTTCCTTTTCCATCTTCAGCAGCCGGGATGTTATGGATTTTATCGTCAATAAACAAAGTGATGTAAAAACCGGATTCAATTACAACTGGGGGAACAGAACAGGAAGTTTTAAATGGACGCGCATCTTTTCTCCAAGGTTGTTTGCAAACTTCTGGATTACAAACAGTTCTTTTTCTTCGGATTTTGATTACAACAACGGTTTGGATGTGAATGAAAAAAATAGGCTGAATGATTTTACTTTAAAAGCGTATAGCGAATATGGCCTTTCCAAAATACTGAGTGTGGAAAGCGGTTTCGAGTATAAAGATATTAATTCGTCCTATAAGCTTGCCTTTTCGAACAGCCTTGCGGATGTGATCCAGAAAAGCCGGTATTATGCGGGTTTTAGTACGGTGAACTGGAAACCGGGACCGGCCTTGAATGTTGCTGCCGGTTTGCGCTATAATTATTTTTCTTCTGATAAAAATTACACCCATATAAATCCCCGTTTGCATGTAAAGTACCGTCTTTTTAAGAAGAGTAATTTAAAATTTGCCGCAGGACTGTATAGCCAGTTCTTACACCGTATTTCACGGGGATTTATCAGTAGTCTCTGGACGGTAGCGGATAAATATCAAAAGGGAAGCCGTGCGCTGCATATTATTTTAGGATATGAAAAAGAACTGCCGGGAAATTTTAGCCTCGAAACGGAGCTCTATTATAAAAAGCTAAATGATATTTACTCGTTTAATTATAATTTTATGACCCGAGTTTCGGCAAATTCTTTTAATGAACAGGGTCAGGCCCTGTACACGGATACCCAGGGACAGTTCAATCACGGAAACGGTTTATCGCGCGGCTGGGAGATTTTACTGAAAAAGGAGGAAGGGCCGCTAACCGGCTGGTTATCCTATTCATATAGTCAGGCC